>DASWYM010000306.1:0-16192 GCA_036404975.1 Chitinophagaceae bacterium | reverse complement strand
GTGAAACACCGGTATACCCGGAAAGTAGGCAAACGTGGAATTGACCAGGTAATAGTCTTCGCCCACCCGGCAAATGCTGGGGTCGGGATAAAACCCTGCCAGGATAGGGTTGGTATAGTACTTTGTGGTTTGTGCCTCGCTCATTATAAAAGAGCAGAGGAATGCAAATAGTATACTAAGCTTTCTCATCCTATTCATTAGCTGAATACTGAATACAATAGGGCCGGCTTGCGGCTTGCAGCTTGTGCCTTGAAGCTTACTTAAAATAGCGCTTTGCCCACTGCAGGAAAGCCGGCCAGTTGGGCAGGTCCACGTGGCCACCGGTGTGGTTGCGGAAGGCGATCTCTCCCTCCACCAGGGCATGGTCGGGTGCGGGCATCGTAGTAGTGCCCAGGCCCTTTTTACCCAGCAGGCGATAGACCGGTTCCGCCGCTACGCAGGCCAGGAACTCGCCTTCCGTGTCTATCCACCGCTCCTGGGTGCCGCCGGTAATAAACACCGGCCTCGGGGCCACCAGGGCAATGAGGTGGTGGGCGTCAACGGGCAGGGCCGACCAGTTGCCACCGTATTTGAGGAAGTTACCTGCCATCCAGTGGTACTCACCGGTGCCGGCGACAATATCGATGGTTTCGCCGTAGTTCCGCTTTTCGAGCGAAGCGCCCATGGCGCCCGAGGAAGTGGGAAACACGATAGCCCACCGCTGGTCGAGCGCAGCCGTAAGGAGAGCTGTTTTTCCCCAGCGGGAGTGGCCCTGCAGGCCGATTTTCCTGCCGTCGATGGCTTTATCGGTCTGGAAATAATCCATGGCCCTGCTCAGTCCCCAGCTCCAGGCTGCCAGCACGCCCCAGTCTTCGGGCTTGCGTGGCTGCCCTTTGTTCACCAGTCCAATGATCCCCTTTGTGAGTCCGGCACCGTTATCAGCCTGGATGGCCGTGGTGTTCACCGTGGCAAAAGCCCAGCCCTGGGCGAGTACCAGCTCGCGCGCACCAGCCGGTTGGCTGGCAGTTTTTTCCGGGGGTGCAAAGAAAGCCCCGCTCACCTGCACCATCATGGGCACTTGTCCCTTGAGGTCTTTGGGAAGGTAGAGGCTGATCTCGATGCGCGGGGTATCGGAAGGATAGGAGGAGTTGTCGATACGACCTACTATCTTTTTGAGGATAGCCGTGCCACTCACCGCGCTGCTGTCGGTACTGACCACTTCGAAAGTGACTTTGGGCGTGTAGTCCGGGATCTTTCCATACACTTCGTTGCGGTAGTATTCCAGGATCTCGGGACGTCGTTTGTTCCACCAGTCCTTAGCCGAGGTCACCCGTTGACCGTTGTTGAGCACCAGCGGATCCGGCAGGGTATAGGCGCCGGCTTTGGCCTCATCGTAATTGGTCCAGGCGCCCCATTCGGAGCGGGCATAGAACTGGCCGGCCGAATCGATCCAGTTGCCGGTACCGCGCTGCCGGAAGGTATGGGCCGGACGGGCGGGGTCCAGGGAGTCGGGAGGCAACTGGGGTAGTACAATACGGAGCTGCTCCAGCATCTTTTTGCGATCGGCATACGAAGCGGCATTGATCCTTGCCATGTAAGCCTGGCGCTCTTCCGCGGTCATTTTACGGAAGTCCACGCCCTGGCCATTACCGGCCATGGCCAGCAGGAGGGCCGATGCTACCAGCGCTGACGTGCGGAACTTATAAAAAGGAATCAGTGTCATTTGCTTTCTTTTAGGGCCGCAGCGGTTTTCCGGCTGAAAGAACCTGCACCACTGCATGGGTGGTTGTCTTGTTCTTCACCGTAGTAGCATCGGGCTGGCAGCCGCCTACCGAAATGCGCACCTTTCCCTTCGGCTGGATCATAACGCCCTGGTCATTAGCAATGGATAACTGCTCCGGCGTCAGTTCAAAAGTGACCACCCTGCTTTCGCCCGCCTTCAGGAAGATGCGCTTAAAGCCACGGAGCTCGCGCACCGGCACCTTCATGGCGGTGCTTTCGTGGGTGATGTAGAGCTGAACCACTTCTTCGCCGTCGCGCTTGCCGCTATTGGTCACCCGTACACTTACCGGCACCTTTTTGCCCGTGCGTGTGGAGGTGGGCACTTTCAAGCCATCATAAGCAAACGTGGTATAGCTTAATCCATAACCAAAGCCGTAGAGCGGCGCTCCTTTGAAGTAGCGGTAGGTGCGCCCCTCCATGGAGTAGTCGTTGAAGTCGGGCAGATCGGCGTCGCTTTTATAGAATGTCAGCGGCAGGCGTCCCGCGGGGTTGTAGTCGCCAAACAGCACGTCGGCAATGGCGGTGCCGGCTGACTGGCCACCGTACCAGGCATTGAGGATGGCTGGCACGTTCTCCGCCTCCCAGGGAAGGGCAATGGCCGAACCGGTCATCATGACGAACACCAGGGGCTTGCCCGTGGCTTTGAGGGCTTGCAGCAGCCGCGTTTGCACTTCGGGCAGCAGGATGGAAGTGCGGTCGCCGCCGTTGAATCCTTTGGCGTCTACTTTCATTTCCTCGCCTTCCAGTTGTGGGGATATGCCCCCGACAAACACAATGGCGTCGGCGTCTTTTACCCGGTTGGCCAGGGCAGCAAAGTCGGATTGTACGAAGTGGCCGGCGCGCAGGTGGGCAGCGGCCTTGCCATCACCCTGGTAGTATTCCAGCACCAGGCGATAGGTCTTGCCTGCTTCGGTTGAAAGCTTGTGGGTGCGTGCGCCCCAGCGGTTGCGCGTCCAGGCATTGATCACTTCTTTGCCGTCGACCAGGAAGCGGTAGCCGTCATCGGCTTCGAGCTCAAAGGTGATGTCACCGCTCGTTTTCGCGGTAAAGTCGGTGGTCCAGCGGGCCGAGAAGTCGTATGCCCTGATGCCGTCCACCACCCCTACGCCTTCCTGCCAGTTGTAGGCCACCGCTTCTTCGCGCCGTGTAACCAGAGGGCCGCCTTTCAGTTCCCTGTTGTTGAAGTATTCGGCCTTAAAGCCTTGCTTGCCTTCCCAGGAGTATTGATCCCGTACATCGGCATAAGCGAGCAGGGTATCGTGGGTGAAGGTGGTAGCCCTTTCATAGATCACTTCCGTGCCGCTGCCCACTTTGGCTTTGATGCCCTGCAGGGCGGTTACGATTTCTGAAGGAATGCCATTGTAATTACCCAGCACTGAAATGGAGTTATCGGCGTTGGGCCCCAGCACGGCAATTTTCTTAAGGTCTTTTTTCAGGGGCAGGGTGTTGGCCTCGTTTTTCAGCAGTACAATAGATTGCTGCGCCATTTTCAGTGCATGCGCCTTGTGGGCCGGGCTCTCCAGCACGGTGGCAGGTGTACGTGCCCATTTCACCATGGAAGCGGGATCAAACATGCCGAGGCGGAAGCGGATCATGAATAGCCTTTTGATGGATACATCGATCTGCTTCTCGGTGATGAGTCCTTTTTGTACGGCCTGCACCAGCGACTTATAGGCATCGGTGCCGCAGTCGATATCAGTCCCGTGTAATACGGCGTCGGCCGAAGCCGAGGCTGCATCGGGGTGGGTCTTGTGGTTCTTGAAAAAGTCGTCGATGGCCCAGCAGTCGGAAGTGACATAACCGGTGAACTTCCAGCGCTTGCGCAGGATATCGACCATTAGTTGGTCGCTGCCGCAGCAGGGTTGCCCTCGGTAGGCATTGTAGGCGCACATGACACCCGCTACATTGGCATTCACCACCAGTTCCTTGAAGGCCGGCAGGTAGGTGTTCCACAGGTCGTAATCGGTAGGGGTGGCATTAAACACGTGGCGCAGGGGCTCGGGCCCGCTGTGCACGGCGTAGTGCTTGGCACAGGCTGCGGCTTTCAGGTACTTGGCGTCAGTACCTTGCAGCCCGCGTACAAATGCTTTTCCCAGCATAGCGGTCAGGAAGGGATCCTCGCCGTAGGTTTCCTGCCCGCGTCCCCAGCGGGGATCGCGGAATATGTTGATGTTGGGCGTCCAGTAGGTAAGTCCCAGGTAACGCTGGCCTTCTTTGCCGGTGCGGACCGCTTCGTTGTAGACGGCGCGCCCTTCCAGGGCCGAAAAGTCGGCCATATGGAACAGCGAGGTGGTATCAAAAGTAGCCGCCATGCCAATTGCTTGCGGAAATACGGTTACCCGGTAGGGGGTACGGGCCACCCCGTGCAGCACCTCGTTCCACCAGTCGTAGGCCGGGATGCCTAAGCGGGGAATGGCGGGTGCGGCATTAAGCATTTGTGCCACTTTTTCTTCCAGGGTCAGCCTGCCGACCAGGTCGTTCACACGGGCTTCAAACGAAAGATTCGGGTTTTGAAACGGGTACTTATAGGAAGGTGTCTGTGCAAAAGAGAGAGGTGCCAGGAAAAGAAAACAGAGGGCTGCCAGGAGCAGGTGCTTTGTGCAGCGGGTAATTCTTGTGGTAGACATAAACAGTGCAGCTACGTTGATAAATTGGAGGATGCTGAAAAGAAAAAGAAGGGCGCTCCATATGGTAGCCCTTCTTACTTCAGTTTAGAATTTTACTACTTCCCAGTAAGCTTTCTTGGGTTGCAGGTCCTTGTCAAAAAGCAAAGGATAGTCCTTGCGGTTTTGTACCGGGAAGTTGTCCAGCCAGCTGTAACGGTCGGAGATGTTCCAGAAGGTCACACTGGAAATGGTGTTGCGGTACTTGCGGAACAAATCGAACGCCATTTTGTATACTTCCAGCTGCTTCTGCTCGCGCTCGGCAGTGAACTCCATATTGGCGTCTTCGGCTTTTCTTGCCCGTGCATCGTGTTCTTTGGGATATACTGAAATGTCCAGCTCGGTGATCTGCACTTTCAATCCCAGGTCGGCAAAGCGCTGCAGCGTGCTGTCCAGTTGTCCGCGGGAAGGCTCGTTCACCGCCCAGTGGGCCTGCAGGCCTACACCGTGGATGGGTACGCCGGCATTCTTAAGGCTTTTGACGAGGCGGTAGATCTTCTCTCGCTTCACGGGGCTGATCTCGTTATAATCGTTATAGAAAAGCTGGGCGTCGGGTGCAGCCTCGTGCGCCCACTGGAAGGCTTTGGCAATATATTCTTCGCCGCAGATCTTCAGGAACGGGGAAGGGCGCAGGTATTCATCGTGCCTGTCGGAGATCGCTTCGTTCACTACGTCCCAGGCATAGATCTGCCCTTTGTAGCGGCCGGCCACCGCGAAAATATGGTCCCTGATGCGCTGCAGCAGCACTTCTTTGGAAACGGTGTCGCCCGTAGCATTTACGAACAGCCAGGAAGGCGTCTGGTTGTGCCACACCAGGGTATGGCCCCTTACTTTCAGCTTGTTACGCTGGGCAAAAGCGAGGATGGAGTCGGCATCTCTCCAGAAGTACTGGTCCTCCCTTGGGTGGATGGGTCCCATCTTCATCGCGTTCTCAGGGGTGAGGCTGTTAAAATGCTGCAGGATCAGGCCAGCTTCATCGGTTTTCAGCGACCGGGGCGAAACGGCCACGCCCATTACAAAGTAGTCTTTATAATAATCCTTCAGTCCCTTATCGGCAGTAGCAGCAGGAGCCGTGGTCTCCGTGTTGTTAACGGACATCCTAGGAGAGCAGTTGGTCAGAGATAATGCCATCGTGCCCATAAGAACTGCGGTGATGAATTTATTCTGCATTGTGTGTTATTTGATCAGTGATGAATCTGTGTTTATTGAAGAGCCAATACCACTACCGAAAAGGGCGGCAGGGTTACCTTTAACGTGTTGTTCTTTATGGAAGCCCCCTTGAACGCGGCGGGCGTAATCTTGTTGGGTTGCTGGAAGGTGTTGTGGTCCTGCAGCTTCGGGGATGAGAGTATCCTTCCTTTTACAGTGGTAGCCTTCAGGTCTTTCAGGTTAACCGTGATGTCCTGGGCACTAGCCGCATCAATGTTGACCAGGGAGACATGCACAGTGCCGGCCTTGTCCCGGGAGGCAGAGGCCGATACGGCCGGTAGCTTTTCCTTGCCCACTACATAATCGTTGCTCTTTACCGTCAGGGGCAGCATGAGGGCGTCCTGGTGCACGTTGTACATTTCCATCACGTGGTAGGTAGGCGTGAGCAGCATCTTCTCTTCATCGGTCAGGATTACCGCCTGGAGTACATTGACGGCCTGGGCCAGGTTGGCCATTTTCACCCGGTCGCAGTGGTTATTAAAGATGTTGAGGTTAACGCCGGCAATCATGGCATCACGCATCGTATTCTGCTGGTAGAGGAAAGCACCATTGGTGCCGGGTTCCACATCGTACCAGCCGCCCCACTCATCCACGATAAGAGCGACCTTCTTATTCGGGTCGTATTTATCCATGATGGCTTTGTGCTTCTGCACGTACTCGTCCATCAGCAGCGCCTGCCGCATGGTGGCGAAGTATTGCTCTTCGCTGAACGTGGTGGAAGGCCCCTTAGCGCTCCAGTTAATTACCGAATAGTGGTGCAGCGCGAGGGCGTCGAGCAGGTGATGGGGCACGTCGCGCATCAGCACTTCCGTCCAATGGTAGTCGTTGCCGCTGGCACCTGAGGCGATGCGGTAGGGACGGCCGGTATTGCTCCAACTGGACATAAACGTGGTGTATTGGCGGTATACGTTGGCATAGTACTCCGCTTTCATATTGCCGCCGCAGCCCCAGGCTTCGTTGCCCACACCCCAGTACTTTACGTTCCATGGCTCAGCGCGACCATTTTTCTTCCTCAGGTCGGCCATGGGGTTGCTGCCTGCTTCAAAGTTGGTATACTTAATCCAGTCGGCCGCGTCCTGCACCGTACCACTGCCTACGTTGGCACTCAGGTAAGGTTCCGCCCCCAGGTCCTCGCACATATTGAGAAACTCGTGGGTGCCGAAGCTATTGTCTTCCTTTACATTGCCCCACCAAACGTTGACAATGGAGGGCCGGTCTTTTTTGGGACCGATGCCGTCTTTCCACTGGTAGGTATCGGCAAAGCAGCCACCTGGCCAGCGAAGCACCGGCACTTTGAGCTTCTTCAGTGCGTTTATCACATCCAGCCGCACGCCATCTTTGTTGGGTATCTTTTTATTGTCCTCGCCCACATAGAAGCCGCCATAGATGCAGCGTCCCAGGTGCTCGGCAAAATGGCCATAGATGTTGCGGTCGATGGTGTCTTTGGCTTTGCCGGCTTGCAGCTCAATGGTGTTTTGAGCAGGAGCGTAGAGGCCGGCAGCGAGAGCGAGTAAGAGTAAATACTTTTTCATATAGTTCTGGTCAATGTGATTAGAATTAAGAACAAGAGATCGTTTATAGCCAGGTAAGGGGCCTTTATTTTAAGGCCGTTTCTTTGCCCTTCACCTTTTCAGAATGCTTCTTAATGTAAGTAGTCACTTCCGTCATGGGCGCTACCCATACAGACTTTTCATTTTGCTTCAGGAATCGCAGCAGCTGGCTGTGGGCTTCCAGCGAAACATTCAGCGAGTGTTCTCCGCCTACCCCATGAAACAGAAACACCAGGAGACGGCCGTTTTCGATAGCCTGCTTCACCAACGCGATGAGTTCTTCGCCGGACTGGCCATTGATCATAAACGAGGGAACATTGTTCAGATCTACCCCGCTTAGGAGCGGCATCTCGGAACGCACGCTTCTTGCCCCTGTGAACTCGCCCTTCATTCGTTCTATATAGAGGGTGTCACCAATACGCATATCCCCACAGGCATAGGCAAACGTTCGCCCGCTCTTACCATCAATCGACTTCAGCAGCGTGTTGGTCAGGCGCATCTCGTTGACCATACGGACGACGGTATAGTTCCTGAGATCGGTCTCCGTAGTCACAAAAGAACGACCAGGCCCGCTGGCACAAGGATGGAACAACGTATGGTTGCCCAGTTCATGTCCTTTGGCCGCCGCCTTTCTCCAATCGGGAATCCGCTTGTCCAGGGCTCCCGAATTGCCAATAAGGTAAAAAGTGCCCTTGAACCCCTGCGAGTCCAGTGCCGGCACCGCATGGTCGAGGTGCACGTTGAGGGCATCATCGTATGTCAGCACCACCGCAGCCCGTTTGCCGTTCCAGGTTTTGTTTACCTGCGCTATCACGCTGAACCCTAGCAAGAGACCACTAAAGAGGAGAAGAACGTTTTTCATCATCATGCAATGAGTTTAGTTATCGGTTCTGAATGGGGAGGCGGGTAACCCCTCCTTGTTATAGAGATTCGGATTGCCGGGATTGTCGGCCCAGGCATAGCGCACGTATTGTGGTGCCGGCACATCGGGGTGCCACACCACCACGGTATTGCCTTCGATCTTTGCTTTTGCCCAGACAAACTTCTTATCAGCGCCGGCAATGGCAAACTCGCTCAACTCTTCACCGTCGTTCGCTACCAGGCCGCTGCCGGTATTGCTAAAGGTGATCACCACCTTCTCGCCTTCCACTTTAGATGACTGGTAAAGCGGACCCGAGTACACCAGGTCTTCACCATACACCTTTTTGCGGGCAGCCAGTGCCAGCCGCAAGCCTATATCTTTTTTATTATCCGGGTGAATGTCGTTCCATTCGCCGAGGTCAATGGCCACGGCCATGGCGGTATTGGGTACCGATAGTGCATTCATTTGAGCTTCCCGCATCTGTGCCCAGTTGCTTTCCGCGGGCAGGTAGTCCACTTCCATAAAATTGGGTAACTGTACATACAGGAAGGGCAGCGCTCCAAGGCCCCATTGCTGGCGCCAGTCCTTAATGAAGGCGGGCAGGAGCTTAGCGTATTCCTCCGGGCGGCCGGCATTGCTTTCGCCCTGGTACCACAGTACACCCTTAATGGTATAGTTGACTACCGGTGCCACCATGGCATTGTAAAGTGCCGAAGGCTGGTGAATGGCAGAGAGCGCAGCCACAGTATTACCAATCTGGGGAACAAAGGCTTCGCCTACTTTGTATTGCCAGTCGCCTTTTAGATCGATGGTTTGTCCCCCGGCTTCCAGGTAATAAGGTTTATCAGGTACAAAGCCTCCTTTGCCGGAATAGTTGGTCACCTTGATGGTCAGTATATTTTTTCCCGGCTTCAGCTGGCCGGCGGCCAGTTGGTAGCGCCGCTGCGGGTATTGGTAGGTAGTGGCTCCCACCTGTACACCGTTAAGGTATAAAACATCTGCATCTACGATACGCCCCATCTTGATCAGTGCCGGCTTACCGGTCATAGAGGCGGGCACTTCGATTTCCCGGCGGTACCAAACTACGCCATTCAGGTTCCGGATGCCCTGGTCTTCCCAGTAGCCTGGTATATTGATCGTGCGCCAACCCTTTGGAGTATAGGCGGTATCATACCAGGCTTTGGGACCGGTAAGGCCTTTATCCGACACTTTGTTCGGTCGGTTGCTGTTGCTGGCTGCCTGTGCCGCCCGCGCAAGGCCGTTTACATAGGTGGTATCCTTATTCTTTTGCAGCGTCTGCACAAGAGCGAGAAATTCTTTCAGCCCCTCTTCCGAGGTCCAGGCTTCAATAGGAGTGCCGCCCACACTGGCGTTGATGAGCCCAATGGGAATTTTGTATTGGTTGTAAATGTCGCGGGCGAAGAAGTATGCCACCGCCGAGAATTGCCGCACATCTTGTGGGTTGGCCGCTTTCCAATTGCCGGTGGGCAGGTCTTCACGCGGTCCATTAAGATCGGTAAGTGTTGGTATCCAGAAATGCCGGATCGCCGGGTAGTTGGCTTCGGCAATGTCCTTTGCATAGGTTTCCTTGTGCAGCTCCATCTGGTGCACCATATTCGACTGACCGGCACAAAGCCATACATCACCGATAAGGATATCCTTCAGCGTGATCTTATTAGAAGCAACGATATCCATCGTAAAAGGCCCGCCCGCTTTCATCGAAGACAACAGCACCGACCACTTGCCGTCTTGCCCGGTGGTGGTCTTGTATTGCTTGCCTTTAAAGGAGACGGTGACCTTCTCGCCTCTGGCCGCCCAGCCCCAGATCTTCACCCGGGTGTCGCGCTGCAACACCATGCTATCGCGCACGAGGCGGGGAAGTTTTACCTGCGCGGAGGCCGGTAAAGACAGGAGGGTGAGAGCCAGGAGATAGAGAAACTGCTTCATGGATTTATGCTTTGTGCCGGTAGTGAATATTGCCTATACGTTTTTACTATTCGGATATTACTCTGTTCGCCTGTTCACTTCATAGCGGTTATGGTCTGGATCGTACCGTCGGCATTGTGCTTCAGCTCGGTCACTTTCACGTTGCGCAGGTGGGTCTTCCCGGACAACTGCACATCGTGGTAGAACAGGTACCATTTGCCATCCTTTTCAATGATAGAGTGGTGGTTGGTCCAGCCTTCTACAGGATTCAGAATAACACCCTGGTAAGTAAAGGGACCATAAGGGTTATCGCCGATGGCATAACAAAGGTTGTGGGTGTCACCGGTAGAGTAGGAGAAGTAATATTTACCGTTGTACTTGTGCATCCAGGCTGCTTCAAAGAAGCGCTTGTCGTTGTCCTTTTCCTTGAACAGGTTGCCTTCCTTGTCCACGATCTTTACTTCTTTTACCGGCTCGGCAAAGGTTTTCATGTCGGCATTCAGCCTTGCTACGCGTGGCAGTACGGCCAGCTCCTCGGGCTGGCGGAGCTTGGCGGTAGAATCATACTGGTTGTTGTTCCAGCGCTGCAGTTGTCCGCCCCAGATGCCACCAAAATACATGTAGAAGGAACCATTATCATCCTTGAATACAGTGGGGTCGATGCTGTAGCTGCCTTTGATAGGCTCTTTCTCGGCAGTAAACGGACCTTCGGGCTTGCTGCTGGTAGCCACTCCAATGCGGAAGATATCCTGTTTATCCTTTACAGGAAAATACAGGTAGTAGGTGTTGTTGGCAAAGGCCGCATCCGGCGCCCATAGTTGCCGTCCCGCCCAGGGAATATTCTTGATGTCCAGTGCTACCCCGTGGTCGGTTACCGGGCCGCCTACCGAATCCATGGATAGGATATGGTAATCCATCATGTTGAAATGGTCGCCATTATCGTTCTCCGGTGTGCCGGTAGCCGTGTCGTGCGAAGGATAGATGTAAATACGGCCATTGAAGACGTGGGCCGAGGGATCAGCCGTATAGATGTGTGAAACCAGGGGTTGATTGAGGTACTCCTTTTGGGACTCCTTGCCTATGGTGGCAGTATCGGCATCGGTGGCTTTACCGGTTCCGGCCCCATCACAGGAGGCCAGGGTCAGCGCTAAAAGCGCAGGAGCGATCAACAAGCAATTTGTTCTGAGTCTGTTCATGGTATGTTGTTTATATATGCTTTATGGATAAATGTTATTTTCCTTTGGTTTCCGGCGGGCCCAGGTAGCTTTGCTTGACGTTGCCAAAGTCGACCACCAGCTTTTGCAGCACTACGCCCGGGGAGATCATCCAGTACCTCAGGACATGTTTACCAGGCCGTGTGATGTTTAATTCTGCTGTTTTAATAATGATATTATTGGCCACCCAGCCATTCCAAACCCCTCCATTGTTATCCTCTTTATTCAGGGTGATCACCTTTGGCTCTTCCCCGTCCACCGATACGGCGAACTGCAATCCTTCACCGGCTGGGAAGTTGAGGGTGGGAGAGAAGAACAACCGCGCCTGGGCTTTTGTGCTATCGTAGGCGTAAAAATGATATTCCACGTGGGGTGATCCGGCCGATAATGTAACCGATGCCGTTACCGGGAACGTGGTGATGCCCGACCCGGTCCTTCCAATGTCAGGTATCACTTTCCACTGGACGCCGCCGCTGTTATGGGCTTTGATCCAATGCCGCGCTTCCATAGATACATGGCTGTCGTACTCGTAAAATACCGGGCCTTTTTCTCCTGCAGGGATCATGCCCTGGGAAGAAGGAATCTTTGCATCAATCTTCCACGGCGACTCTTTGGCAGCTTCCCTAGCAACGTATTCCACGGCAGGCATGCTGTTCACCGATGGCTGTTGCCAGTAGGTGTAGCCAATATGCGTCTGGCTCATCATGTGGTTCCACTTACCGCCACCAAGCTGGTGATACTCTTTAGTAATGAGGGAGTCCTTTACATAATAAACTTTGGCGCTGTCGGCCCAGCGGTTGGCCTCTACGTCTTTATGGGAAGCGAACCATTTGTTCAGGGCTACGGCATGGTACAGCTGGTGCAGGTTCGAGAACGCCTTTACAGGGTGCAGCAGCACCTGGTAGTAAGCATCGTGTTGACTTTTGGGAAGGGCATTCTTTACTTCTTCCGCCTCCTTCAGCAGGTCTTTCCATTGGTTTACCAATCTAGCCCACTCATCGTAGTTATGGAGGCTATACGTGTTCGCGTCCAGCAACTCCGGTTTCCTGCGCGCACTGTACTGCGAGTACCGGCGCAGTAGCTCACCAATCTTTTGGGCATGCTGTGCTCCGAACTGGTGGCGGGCCCATCCTGTATAGTAGCTTCTTATATTATCCTCATTCCATTGTGTGGGATTCCATGCATAATCCAGGAAAAAGGAGGTAGGCAATTCCATGGGTTTGATGTCGCCTACGTTGACAATCCAGATCTGCCGGGCACCGTATTCCCAGGCGAGGTGCATCTGCTCCCACACGCGGGCAATATTATTCGTGTTCAGCCATTTATAGTTACGGGGTCCGCCCACATAATCAAAATGGTAATAGATGCCATAGCCGCCGGGGTGAGGCTTGTCATTCAGTTTGGGCAGCTTACGGATGTTGCCCCAGTTATCATCGCAGAGCAGCAGGGTAACATCGTCGGGTACCCGCATGCCTTTGTCGTAATAGTCCTGCACTTCCTTGTATAACGCCCAGAGCTGGGGTATCTCAGAAGCATCCTTCCCTGTAGTTTTGCTGATAATCTCCCGCTGGTCTCTAACAATCCGCTCCAGCAGTGCAATGGCCGTGCCCTGGGTCATCGGCTCATCGCCATCCCCCCGCATACCAATGGATACGATGTTTTCCCGGGTTCCCATGCGCTCGATGCCTTTCTTCCAGAAGGCCCTCAGGTTTACTTCGTTGGAATCGTAGTTCCACTTGCCCGAGCCATAGCGCCTCCATTCGTCGTGGGCGCGCACGAGCGGCTCGTGGTGCGAAGTGCCCATAACAATAGCATACTGGTCGGCCACCACCGGGTTTAAGGTATCATCATCGTTGAAGGCGCTGCCCCACATGGCGGGCCACAGGTAGTTGCCCTTCAGGCGCAGGATCAGCTCGAATACTTTTTCGTAGAACTTATGGTTAAAGCCACCGAACTTCTCACGGCTCCAGCCAGAGAGGGCAGGTGCTTCGTCGTTTATGAAGATGCCGCGGTACTTTACAGCCGGTGCGTCCCTTTTGACTCCACCTGTGTAGTAGAGGACGGACCTTTTCGGTACCGGCACGTCGGCCCACCAGTACCAGGGCGACACCCCCGCCTGGCGGGATAGCTCCAGCGCTCCGTATGCCGTTCCCCTGCGATCACTGCCCACGATCACCAGTGCCCGTTCATACCCGGGAAAGGGTTTAGCCACCACCTGCATCTGGTAGGCTTCCCACTTGCCGCGGATGCTGTCCACTTTCAATTTGTTTTGACGCACCAGTTGATCGATCCATTGCGACTTTCCCAGTGTGCCGATAAGAATGATCTCCTTTCCTTTAGGTACACTGTGATAGATACCTGGCTTTTTCCCGCTCACCGCCAGGATGTCCTGCTGCAGCAGCACTACCGTCTTCTGCACTACGGTATGATCCGTCTTATCCACATAAAGGGAAGTGGCACCGGCAGCCGACACAATAGGAAAAGAGCCGGCGGAGGCCTTGTCACTTATCAGGTCCTGTGCACTTCCCTTGATCAGCAGCAGCAGGGTGGTCAATGTGAGGAGTCCTGTTTTCTTTATCACGCTAGTAGGGTCAATTAGTTGAATAAAATAGAACACTCAGATGGTTCTTCTTTTAAAAGCCTATCGAGTTGCCGCCGTCTACCGGCAGCACCACTCCCGTAATGTATTTGGCCGCATCCGAAGCCAGGAAGAGGGCCGCTTCGCCCACATCGCAGGGGCAACCCAGCTGGCCCATAGGAGTACGGGACAACACTTTTTTCTTACGCTCGGGATCACTATCCAACGCCTTAGCCGACATGTCGGTGGCAATAAAGCCCGGGGCTATACAATTGACACGAATCCCCTTGGGCGAAAGGTCCACCGCCATAGCGCGGGTCATACCCTCGATGGCCGACTTGGAAGCCGTATACGCAATCACCTTCGGGATGCCGTATTGCGAGGCCATGGAAGAGATGTTGATGATGGAACCCTTGCCTTGATTGATCATGCACTTCGCCACCTCTCTTGAGATAGCAAATACCGCCGTCACGTTGGTCAGCAGGATTCGCTGGAAGTCTTCATCGGTAACCTCGGTAAATTCCTTTTTCATATTAATACCGGCATTGTTGACCAGTATGTCGATGCGGCCATACTTCCGGGCAACATGGTCTACCATCCCAGGTATGGAAGCAAGGTCGGTAAGGTCGCCCTGCAGCGGTATGCACCGTTCCCCAAACTTTTCACGCGCAGCTGCCAGCTTGGCTTCATCACGGCCGATGATCACGGTAGTGATGCCATTGCCTACCAGCTTCTCGGTGATGGCCAGTCCAATCCCGGAACCGCCCCCGGTAACAATCGCTACCCTCTTATTTCCCTCTGTATTATCCATTACAAGTTCTTTATCGGTTATATAATTAGTTTTAGTTGCTTCTGATTAAAGTAAGCGCGCATTTCACTTCCATTACCCATTGCCCGGGGCATACGGAAAGCGCAGGCTTTTATAATATTCCAGTGTTTTATCCGGCTGTTCGTAGGTTGCCGGTATGGACATGCCTGAAAACGTCTGGAAGTACAGCAGGCACGCATTGCGCCACCACACCGCTTCTTTTTCCTGTATATCGAGCAGCATACGTACCTGTTCAAAGCGCTGCTTATCCACGTAAGGCTTCATGGCCGCCCAGCCCTTTTGCATGACCCGAACACTATCCACCCCCGCATAGTAGCGGGCGCACAATTCTTCCCATAAGGTTCTGCCGGACTTCATTTTATAGTCCCAGGGCACGTAGTGAAACCACAGGAGATATTCTTCGGGGCAGGTAGCCAGGTTCCCGTACTGCTTGCGCACTTCAGGATGGTATTGTGCCAGTGCGTTGCTGCCGCTGGCAGTGCGGTCAAAGCCGATGCCCTGCTTATCTGCTTTGTGAAAGTAGGTGGGGTTCCAGTCAGCCCGCGGGGCTTTGTCCCACCAAGGCGCCGGGCCGTAGTGATGGCCATAGCCCATAATATGGTGAAGACCAAGAGGCGTCATATAATTCACCAGGGCTTCATGCGAGGAGAGCATGATCTTTTTCACGCCATCCACCAGGCGCTGCCGGTTACCGAAGGTCTGGCGGATCCATTCATCGGCTATTTGTTCTTCCGTAAGAGAATGGTCCCATGCCAGACGCCCGTAGGCATACCAATTCGCCTGTCCGAAGGGGTGGCCGGTCCAGTTGATGTCGCTACCGATATTGGCCACACCGGCCATAGCGGACAGGGGGTGCTTTTCCAGCGAACCATCCACCACTTCGGCCACGGTAGAACCCGCGCCTTTAGCGTAGGTATCTGCTTTCAACACTTCCCTGAACATGGAGGGCAGGTACACGAGGTGAGTAGCAAACCCGAGATACTCTTGTGTGAGCTGAAACTCCATCGCCAGTGGTGTTTGGGGCATAGCGCCAAATAGGGGATGAAAAGGCTCGCGTGGCTGGAAATCTATGGGTCCGTTCTTTACCTGCACGAGCACATTCCTGCGGAACTTCCCGTCCAGGGGTTTGAATTCATTATAGGCTTGCTTGAAGCGGTCTTCCGGAGTCTCATTGCTGTACACAAAGGCCCGCCACATCACGATGCCGCCAAAGGGCTCCACGGCGTCTGCCAGCATATTAGCCCCCTCGGCATGGTTGCGGCCATAATTCTGGGGCCCCGGCTGGCCTTCCGAGTTGGCCTTCACCAGGAAACCGCCGAAGTCGGGAATAAGGCGGTACACTTCTGCCGTCTTCCGCTTCCACCATCCCTGCACGGCAGTATCCAGCGGATCGGCGGTCTTAAGTCCACCAATCTCTATCGGCGCACTAAATCGGGCGGTCAGGTACACCTTTATACCATAGGGACGGAACACGTTGGCCAGGGCTGCAACCTTTTGCAAATAGGGCTCCGTCAGCACCAGGGCATTGGCATTTACATTGGTCAAAACCGTCCCATTGATACCTATGGATGCATTCGCGCGCGCATAATCAATATAACGC
>DASWYM010000305.1:0-2359 GCA_036404975.1 Chitinophagaceae bacterium | reverse complement strand
TTCGGGCAGGTTTAGTGATTGCAACTGTTCGATCTTAAGCTTTTGGTATTTATGGGAAGCCGTACAGATCGGATCTTTTGTAAACTCCGTATTGCTCACCAGGTGCTTTTCGGTACACGGGCTGCCCGGGCGCCCCCTGGCGATGCGCTCCTGCTTTTCCTTATCCGATGTGGTGCCCTTTAAATAATGAAACCGTACACCCAGAGGTGAATTATGGCTCAGTGTAAGATCCGTTTCCCTGGCTTTACTCAATAGTTGCAGGGTATCCGCATCCACGGTGGTGGCTTCGGGAACGAGCAAAAATGGGGTGCCCCAACCGGTGCTTTGCACGCCGTAATGCCGGTGCAACAATTCATTTTCGTCTGCGGTGCCAATCCCACCCTGCACCGTGATTGCTACCGGGTGCGGTTCACTGTATGTGGCTCCGCCTCTGGCCTTGACAGCCTCGTTGTACAAAGGGAACATAGCAGCTATCAGCTCGCCTTTTTTGACCCGGAATTCTTCCAGGATCGGTCCCAGTAAGTACCCATCGGTGGCAAAGGCATGACCGCCACAGTTAAGCCCCGACTCGATGCGAAACTCGCTTACCCATATTCCTTTTTTGGCCAGGTATTTACCTTGTATCAGTGCAGAGCGGTAGTCGCTCACCTTTATGACAATCTTTTTATCGAACTCCCCCAGCCCCTTTGCATCAAAGGCCCGGAACTTTTCCAGGTAATTATACAGGCGTGGATTCATGCCAGCCGAAAAAACAATAGCGGAGTTGGTTAAATTACTTTGCGCATAGCCCTTAAGCGCAGCCAGGGCATCGGAGCCCTCTTCGATGGGGTTCCCTTCTTTGTCAAAGTTGTTTTTGTCCACCTTGGTCATGATGTTCACATCAATGCTACCTGCTTTGACCTGCTCTCTTAGAAAACCTTCCAGCACTTCTTTTTCCTGGTCATGCTCCAATTGGATAAAGTAGCGGTACATCTGTTTCAGCTTGTTGTCTTCAGGCAGCATTTCAAAGTACTGCACGATCTCTGACCCGGCTTCAAAGGCAGCACTGCGCACTTTCTCCACCTGCGACTGCACGATACGGTTCACCAGGTTCAGGTAATCGGTAACCCGCCGGGCGCGGTACTCTTCCTCGTGGGTGCTAATGGGATGATATACCTCGCCGATCTGCGGATAGTAATAACTGCGCATGGTTTCGATCAGCCGGTCTTCAATGATCGACATAACAGAAGCAATCCCAAAGCGGGCAACTTTAACAGGAGAATCTATGGTGTAGGCAAGTCCCATTACCGGAATGTGAAACTTGTGCAATGGTTGGCTGTTCATAATTGAATACGTGTACGTCTTTTTAATGATGGTCCGCATTGATGCGCAACATAGCATCCGGAGTGCTAAGGCAGGACATCCTTAAACTATGTTGCAACAATCGCCAGGCTTAATTTTTGGGATGCACAGCTGTATACATTCACTTCTCAGAGTCGGTAACAGATCAACTAAATGGATAGGAACCTTGCTGCTCTTTTGGTGCTTTGATGCAAACTGTACTTCTAACCTTTCAAAAGAAGCCAATTTTGCCAGCAAAGGATATGACGAAAATCATCCCCTATCGTTAATGATTCATTAATAACAATTCCCTCGTTGATGTCTTCTTATCTGGTTGAACGGACAACGGGGAAGTGATGATTCGAATAGCCGGATAATTTCACCGGCTCCAGTGAAAGAATATCTAAACAAAAAGGCCTAAAGGAATTGAAGGCAGCAGGCGCTAGTTGGGTCGCAGCCATTAATGACCAGTGCAGGAAACAAACCGCGGCCGGTATGCGGCGTTACGCGTACTAACTTTCCACCCCGGGTGAATCGGAGTTGGCGATCTTCAGACGCTCGACGGCCCGTTGGGCCGCAATCTGTGAGGCGTCTTTTTTATTGAATGCCTTTCCTTCGGAAACTATCTTGCCGTTTACCACGGCGGCAATGGTAAAGAGCCGGCGGCCGTTTTCGAGTTGCTCATTGATGGTTTCGAATTCCAGTTGCTTGCCGTTTTTATTGGCCCAGCCATAGAGTTTGTTCTTATGGTTGATCTCCAGGGTCTCCAGGTCGTCCATGTAC
Source organism: Chitinophagaceae bacterium (assembly GCA_036404975.1). GTDB lineage: Bacteria > Bacteroidota > Bacteroidia > Chitinophagales > Chitinophagaceae > Flavisolibacter. Next base: position 256 of record DASWYM010000305.1, on the reverse strand, counting down.
ATATGAGGCAGAATGATCCGTTCCGACACCCAGCGGGCGGTTTTCTTATAGCCTTTGTCGAGGTAGATCGCTCCCACCAGTGCTTCCAGCGTGTTCCCAAAGATCTGGCTGGTTTTCAAAGAAGCATCCGCCTTATTAAAGACAGTTACTTTCTTCAGGCCCATTTTTATGGCAATATCGTTCAGTTGCTGGCGATTCACCATCTTGCTGCGCATTTCCGTCAGGAAGCCTTCTTCTTTGTAAGGATAGCGTTTAA
>DASWYM010000304.1:0-3990 GCA_036404975.1 Chitinophagaceae bacterium | reverse complement strand
CGTGAGAGGTGAGACGTGAGGGGAAGACATGAGAAGTGAAATGAGAAACAGGGAACGAGACACTCCTAATCCCTAATCCCGAGTCCCTATAAATAAAAGGGGCCCGGATAAAAATCCAGCCCCGTTTTTAAAATCCAATATCCTATGAAAAACCGAGGTAAAAATACAAAGAATCTCCAGATTTCCTAATGCATCAATAAATATTTTTACTAATGCTTTTCACCCCACCCAAACGGGCAAGGGCAATAAAAAACCCGTTGCTGGAAAGCAACGGGTTATATGTTACGTTAGACTTTAAACTTAGTAAGACCAGAGGTCCTGCTCGTAATTGAAGATGCGTTCTTTGATGTTATCACCTTCCAGCAGGGCCAGGATCGGATCCTTGATCATACCGCGGATGATCTTGTTCTGCGGGTTATCCAAGGTCGACTTGGTAATATAGCTTGAGAACATGCGCGCTTCGAACAGTTCTTCCCAGGTCATACGGCCCATACCCATGTTTTTGGGGTTGTACACTTCGTACTTCGCCAAAGTGGCGCGCAGGTCGGGATAATACACCCAGAACATAACCGATTGGCCTCTTTCCTGCCCGTTGGGGAGGTAAGAAGTTTTCAGCGGGGCGATACCCAGGATGCGGACGAACATGCGGCTGGCCTCGCGGTCAAACACCCATTCTTCCTTGATACGGAGCTTGTTTACGCTCTTGCCGTCAAAGGAGGCACGGGTAACCACGTATTCTACTACTTTACTGGGGTCGTTCACGTCGGTGCGCGCAACCGTATCGGCAGATCCTACGGTCAGTTGCGTTATGTCAGCCAGGCCCATAGGGGTGGTGAAACGGTCGTCAGCAAAAGCGGTTACCTCACCGGTGTTCACTGCCTTCAGCAGGATGTTGATAAACATCTGGCTGCCGTTGTCATCATCGGCCTCGTAGCGGAACGGCTGGTTCATCTTTTCGCGCAGGTCCAGCTCCCGCCACACCTTTTCGGCAAACAAGGCATCATCCCAGCGAAGATGCTCGTAAGGCAGGGGCGTACGGTCCCCGGTAATGCTCTTGTCGAAAGCGTTGTCGTTACGCATAGACTTGCGAATGGCCGTATCGGACACTCCCGCAGAGTCTACACGGATGGGCACATTACCATAGGGATTGTAGCCTGATGGCTGGGCAGTGTTGTTCACCTGCTCCTGGGTCTGTCCTCCTGTGGTCTGGGCCTGTTGTTCGGTGGCACCGCGACGACGGCTGGTACGTTGAGCGTCAGCTTCTGCTACCGCAACGGTAGTGAACAGCAGGAACAAACAACCTTTGATAATATGGTTCTTCATCATCATAGAGTTTATTTGATATAGTAAACGAGTGAAGGCAGTTTTCTATTGGCTCCATCCGGACCTACGGCGCGGATGTTGTCAATGGTCACTAATCTTCCGGGCTTTAAATTTCGAACAATCTGTTGGGCTTTAGAGCTCCAGGTATTACCCTGGCAGGGAGCTTCGTCGATATCACCTTCATCGTTATCGGCAGTGATGGTAAAGCTGGTCACGCTGTACTTCAGTTCAAAGGGGAAGTCTTTGATCCAGGCAGCCACACCACCCTGTGCTTTGAAGGCACCGGCCGGTACGTTGGAACCTGATTCGAAGTTACCCACGGTAGCTACCGGTGTAGGAATGGTCCGTACGCGGAACTGGGAAGCACCGGCCGTCTTACCATCTACAGAAACGGTAATGGTACAGTTATCGGTCACTGAGCTTACACGGGCAATGTATTTACCGGCTCCCACCTTGCGGATAGAACCGCCACCGCCGCTGATGTTGGCAGCCACCTTGTCGTCACCGCCACCGGAGGCAGCAATGGTGATGGGGTTGTCCACACCAATGTACAGTACGTTCATCTTATCCAGGGCGATAGAGGCGTTGGCCTGGCCCACGGTGTACTCAATGGTCTTGTTAATGGTTTGCTGCTTGCCATCCTGGTCTTTGAAGCTGATCACCACAGGCACGCTGTGCTTACCCAGCCCGCCGCCAGGCAGCTTCATATGGGCCGCGCCATCTTCGCCCAGGGCAGCACCGCGGCCGGCAATAGAGATATTGGGCTGAGCGGCTTTACTGAAGGCACCCACACCGGCCATAATCTCGATCTCCTGGCCCGGCATGATGTAGTTGGAGCTCTGTCCTACAATGGCTGTGAAGTTGTCGTAACGAACCACTACTTTACCTACCTGCTCGTGGAACAGGGATACGGTACGGTTTTCAGCAGTCTTTACGTCGTTCTGGAACTTGCTCAGCATGGTAGTAGCCGCTACAGTGGGAACCATACGGAAATACACTGTTTCCCAGGTATTGTTTCCGCCACCATGACCGCCGCTCTTGGTATGCGGAACGCTCAGGTCTATCTGCTTCAGGAACGTGTTCACTTCGGCAGCCAGGCCGGCGTCGATGGCAGCCATATCTTTCTTATACTGCTCCAGTTTAGTATACAGTTCTTTACCTTTTCCCTGCTCTACCATGATGCGGGTAGCAATGTCCTGGTTGTCCTCTTTAAAGGTAGAGTCACCGTTCTTAGCAGGATCAAAGCCCGCTTCTTTCATGATCTGGGCTTTCAATCCGTCGATATAGGCATTCAGGTTCTTGGTCAGCTCCTGGGCTCTTTGAGCCTTGGGGTACCAGATCCTGGCTTTTTCAGCGCTCTCCGACTGGGTCATCTTCTCCTGCAAGGAGGCCATGATCGTCGAAGTCGACTGGTTAATTGTGCTGTTCGTCGTGGTCAAGCTTCTTTCCACCGTCTTGAAGGCGTTCAGAATCTCCGCCGATACGTTCAGTGCCAACAGGGCTGTCAGCACCAAATACATCAGGTTGATCATCTTCTGCCGCGGCTCTTTAGGTAGTGCCATAAAATGTCAAATGTTTTAATTCGGTTTTTCTAATTAGTTCTGGTCGACAATCGATTTACATCCTCCAATTATCTTCCCTGCATGGCGCTCAGCATGTTGCCATAGATTCCGTTCAGGCGGCCCAGGTTGTTGGCCAGAGCACCAATCTGCTCCTGAACTTTCTTGGCATCAGCAGCGCTATTTGACATTACGCCGGCAGTTTCAGCCAGTTTACCGTAGAACTGGTTCAGCGTCTTCAGGTGGTTGTTGCTTTCCTGGAGTTCCAGTTCATAAATAGTATTTAAAGACGACAGGTTCTTCGTTAAAACCTGGATTTGGTCGTGGAATACACGGGCACTGTTGGAAGCTTCGTTGAACGCCCCTACAGAGTTGGCAGCGCCGAGGTAAGCGTCTTTCACCTGGGTCAGGGCCTGGGTTACTTCTTTTGTGCGCTTGGTATAGTCGCCGGTGGCAGCTACCACGTCGGTGATGTCGCTCATATTGGTGATGGTCGTGTTCAGCTTCTTGAAGCCTTCACCCAGCCTGTTCAGGTTAGCAGGGGTAATGTCGGCTTCCAGTAAAGCTTTATCCATGTGGGCCAGTACACCACCGGGAGCGGACACAGCCAGCTCTTCGCGGTGCGCACCATCGGCAACTGCAGGATAGCGTAAATACAGGATACCATACACCAAAAACACAAGGGCTTCTGTGGTCAGACCGATCTTCAGCCAGATGTCGGCATCAGGCGCGTGAAGGATCTTACGTAAAGCACCCCAGATTACAATTGCCGCGGCAATTGATACAAATACGTCTACGATTTTGCTTACTTTGGGAGGAATAGCAGCTGCCATAAAGATTGATTTTAAGAAATGGTTGGTTATTGAATTTTAAGTACGTAATAGAGGGCAACTTTATTGTGTAAAGTTGCCTTCTATATGAATTATTTATAAAATGAGGTAGTAGGCACTACGATGAACTAGTCAGCGTTATTTACGACGGCCCTTACCCTGTTGGGCAGGCAGGTCGATTACCGTACGGAAACCGATATAAGACTTCGTAGAATCCTGGTATTCGTAGGTGCGGGTACCGGTCTGCAGGTAATAACCCACATCTTTCCAGCTACCAC
>DASWYM010000303.1:0-7646 GCA_036404975.1 Chitinophagaceae bacterium | reverse complement strand
TTATTAAGCCATGAAATAATTGTTTCATTTATAGTCAGGCATTCACCTTTGAAGGTAGCAAAGATGCGAATGAGGGGAAGCCGACTTCTTCCGCATCTTTCCGGAACGCTTCGTACTGGTCGGCCGTCATGTTCTTTACCGGCAGGCGGAAGGCGCCGCAATCAAGACCGAGCAACCGCATATAGGCTTTACCTGTTGATATACCCCCATATTTGCCCAGCAGGTAGATCATGTCTATGGACTGCTGCTGCTTTTGGCGCGCCGTTTCCAGGTCACCCCGGTTGAAAGCCTCTATAAGATCAGTATATAAAGGTGCTGCATAGTTATACGTACTGCCAACGGCACCCTTTGCGCCCAACGCAAGGGCTGGAAGCATGTTCTCGTCGCGCCCCCACAGCATATCGTACTTACCTCCTTTGAAATGCAGGCAGGACAGGTAGTCCATAAAGTCTTCCTGGGTGTACTTAATGCCGGCAAAGTTGGGGATGGTTTTGTCCACCTCCTGTAACAGGTCAATCATATTAAAACCCACACCTGTCAATACGGGAATGTGGTAATAATAAAACGGCATATCAGGGATCGCTTCCGCTACGGCCTGGCAAGCCTGTGCCAACATCTCCACGTTGGCCGGTTTGAAATAAAAGGGGGCGGTAAAAGAAACAGCATAAAGCCCTGCCTGTCGTGCATGTTGTGCCAGTTCTATACAATCTTTTATACTGGTACCGCCCACCAATGTCATTACTTTAAAGTCTTTATCGGATATGGTACACGAAGCCCAGGCGTCAGCAACGGCTTTTTTTTCAGTTATAGACATGGAAACCCCTTCGCCCGTAGAACCGCAAATGAAAGCCCCTGTCACCCCGTTTGCCTTCAGCATTTCGTAATAGGCTGGTATAAGGGATAAGTTCAGGGATCCATCTTTATGCATGGGGGTAAATGGTGCGGCAATTAATCCTTGCAAATGTTGATACCTCATAAAATCGTTTGTATCGGTGTAAAATTAAAGTGGTTTAAAAACCAGGGGTAAGAATACCCCCGGAAACTTGACTGCTTGTGCTTATGCCTATGAGAAAATGGAATTAATAACCTGGATTCTGATCATTTTTAAGTGTTTCATCGCCGGTTAGAGTGGCGCGGTCAATAGGCCAGAGCAACTTATGCGTCTCTGTAGCTTTATCCAGTACGCCAACCAGGGGCAGGTCTTTACGGAAGGCCAGTGGCTCTCCGGAAGCATCCTGCATGCGACGCAGGTCGTACCAGCGCTTACCTTCGCCTACCAGTTCCTTATCGCGCTCAGCAAGGATAGCCAGTTCATTTTCTTCAAAAGAGCCCGAGATGAATGCAGGGAAAGGCGAGACTCCATAAGCACGCTTTCGTATGATGTCCATCTCGGTGGCAGGGCTTTGTCCTTGTTTGTTTTTCACCTCGGCGAGCATCAGGTACGCTTCTGCCAGGCGGTAGATGGGCACGTCTTCGGAGAAACTGCGCTTTCCATCAACTACAGTGCCCAGGAACTTGCGTAGTAAAATAAACTTGGTAGCACTTGTTACAGGCTTTCTATAAAAATCAAGGAAGGTAGCCCTCGCCCTTTTATCAAATGCTGTATCATATTTTTCAAAAAGGCCATACTTATATTCATACCGGATAATGGCACCACCACCAGCTAGCAATAGTGGATCAGCCGGCAAGGCAGCACCTGTCGCATCAACGAAGTTGGTCATGTTGTCGGATGCCTGGTACAAAAACTGACCATAGAAATTGGTAGATTCTCCTGCAGCATAGCGCAGGGCCAAAATAATTTCATTGTTGCCCTTCTGATTGTACGCAAATACATTGGCATAATTGGATTGCAGGGAATATTTTGGTATGACCAGTTCGAGAGCTTCGCGGGCAGCTGCCAGGTCAGTTGAAGTAGTGGTGGGCGCAGCCCCGTCTATCTTTACCTTTGCCGACCATAAATATACTTCTGCTTTCAGCATAAGTGTGGCACCAAGGGACCAAAGCGCCTTCTGGGCTTTATTCGTAAAGTCTCCATTGAAGCTGGTTACCGACTTTTCTACATCGCTTTTGATGAAATCCAACACTTCCTTTTCTGTCTTTGCCCGGGGGAGGTAAGCCTGGTCAGCCGACGTCGGCATATTGGCCAGCACCTTCGGTTCCGTCGCCAGGGGTACACGTCCAAATGTGCGGTACAGGTGGAAGTAGTAAAAAGCCCTTAATCCATAGGCCTGGCCGAGGAAATAACTCTTATTGGTGTCGGAGAGGTAAGTGGCTTTTTCTACCTGGAAAATGAAGTTATTGACGTCAAAGATCGGTCGGTATAAACCGGCCCAACTGGAAATTCCAGGTGCCGACTCCCTTATGTCCTGGCGTATCAGGGCGCCTGAATTCAGCGAAGAAGAGCCGGTGGCACCGGTGCCCTCTTTCAAGGTTCCGCCCCGGAGTTCACCCAGGGCATAAAAGGTGAACTGAAAGTCCCGAAGTTGGGAATGCAGACCAATCATGGCGCCATCCACCTGGGCGGTATTTTTCCAGAAGTTTCCGCTACCGAAATAATCTTCCGGTGCCAGGTCCAGCTTATTACAAGCGTTAAAACTTACTAGTAACGCTACGAGTGTTATACTTAATAATATCTTTTTCATATACCTGATTAGAATAAGAATTGAAGACCAAAGATTACTGTACGAGGCAGAGGATATCCGGCTTCACCGGCCCCGCCAATGGCTATACTTCCAGATTCCGGAGAATGCAGGGTAGATTGACTGAAGTAAGTAAGGTTTTGCCCGGTAACCGAGACATTCACTCCCTGGCTGCCAATCTTGCTGGCCAGGTGCTTGGGCAGGGAATAAGCCAGGTGGACCTCACGGAATGCAAGATAATCGCCCTTCTTATAAAACATGCTGCTTTCCCGGAAGGTATTGTTCTTGTATAACTGGTCAGCCCAATAATACGTGGGATACTTTGCATTCGTGTTCTCGGGAGTCCAGGTATCAAACACTTCGGTAGTGGTGTTGAACGTTCCCTGTGCGTTACTCAGGAACCAGGCCCTTGGACCATCGTATTGTACAAATCCCAATGCAAAGTCAAAGCGGGAGCTCAGGGTAAATCCTTTCCATCGAACCACGGGTGAAAATCCTCCGGTCCAACGGGGAACAGTGCGGCCCATATACTGGCGGTCACGGAAGTCGATGGTGTCGTTGTTATCAACGTCTTTCCACCGCACATCACCAAGTGCTATCGGGAATACCTTGCCCTTTTCGGCTGCGGTCATAGTGGCGTAAGCTGCAGGGCTTACTAGTATCCTGGCCCCGTTGAGGTCTTTGTAAACGCCGGACAGCTTGTTCAGCTCGTCGGCCGTGCGGTACAGTCCATCAGCTACATAAGCATAGGCTACATTGGGGTCCTGGCCTTCCTGGAAACCACCAACCCAGATCACCTGTCCGGACTTTGAATCATAAATCTGCAAGCCGCCTTGCCGGTTGTTTGGCAGACCATTTGCCGGCAGCTTTAGGATCTTATTGACATTGTAGGCAGCATTGGCAGAGAAATCAACTTGCAGGTCCTTGCCGCGTAAAATTCTATAGTTGGCATCCATTTCCACGCCCTGGTTCTGCATACTGCCGTTATTAGTGGTCAGGCTGGTAATGCCCGCAGTTGCGGGTAGGTTGAACGAAGATATCTTATCGCTGGTCTTGCGATTATAATAAGCTATATTGAAGTCTATGCGGTTCAGCAGCCTTGTTTCCAAACCCACTTCATAAGTCGATGAGCGCTCCCACAGCAGGTCGGGGAAAGGCAAGCCACCAAGGCGGAAACCGGTGCTTCCATTGTAGCGACTGGAGCCGTAGCTTCCCTGGAGACTATAGGCCCCGATACCACTAACGTTACCATTTTGTCCATAACTGGCCCTGAGTTTCATAGCATTGAAAATACCTGAAAGGGGTTCAAAGAAGTCTTCGCGGTGCACATTCCAACCCACCGATATACCGGGGAAGTTACCCCAACGGTTGTTCAATAGCCTCGAATAGCCGTCCCTGCGGAAAGTGGCCGTCAACAGGTATTTACCGTCATAGTCGTATGTAGCACGGCTGAAGAAGGATAAGATCCTTTGGCGCTCATGGTAAGAATTCACACCCCTCCTGTCTTTATCTGAGTTGGTTAAACCCAGGTCCATAAAATCGTCGGTGGGCGCACCGTTGCCGGAGGCGGATAAACCTTGTGAATACACATCATAGAATTCGGAACCGCCCATAAGATCCAGCGTGCTTTTGCGGAACAGCTTTGCATTATAATTCAGCACCGCATTATAGGTTTGCCGCAGAATCCGGTCAAAATTCGCAGAGGTGGAGCGGGTCGTATTGATGCTGCCGGGACTCTGCAGGAAGTCGCGGTCGAATGATTCATTGTGTCCTTCATCGTAATACCAGTTACCACTCGTTCGTAACCACAGGTTCCTTAGGAAGTTAACCTGGAAAGCCTGGGATAAAGTGAACTTATCGCTACGGTTCTTACGAATGAATTTATGGTCGTTAACCGCCGGATTGCCATCCTGCCAATCGCGGCCAACCAGCATTTCTCCCTTTTCGTTAAAACCCCTCATAGTGGGAGGCGCGCCCAGTGAGCGGGCAAGGTAACGTCCTTCGGTATTGGTCACCGGGTCTCTCCAGCGGGCATCGGCGAAGTTGAAGGAAGAAGTGGAGGTGAGCCAGGGCCTGATTTTATACTCACCGTTCAGGATAAAGGTCAGGCGCTTGTAAAAGGTATTAATAGGCATCCCCTTTTCGTCGTAAAGGCCTATACCTGCATAGTAGCTGCCATTATCATTGCCGCCGGTCATGGAGACATTGTAATCCTGGGTCAGGCTGTTATCCCTCAGCGCATAATCCCTGTATTGGAAATCCTTAAAGATAAGTGTGTCACCATTCACCGGGTCGATCATCGTCTGCCACCCTTCCGCCAGTTTATGCCGGTTCTCGTTACCTAGGATCATGGTACTCCAGACAGCATTTGAGTTCACATTTCCATCGAGTATATTGCCATTTGCATCGCGGAACCGGTTGCCAGTGCCAAAAGGACCGGTAGCAGTCAGCTGCGACAGACGACTGGGCTCGTATTGACCGGAAGTCTTGATCGCAGTCCTGGACCAATAAATGTAATCACGGGCATTGAGAAAATCGTATGGGATGTTCAGGGTGTTGATACCTGTCTTGGCTTTCACCGAAATGTGGGAAACTCCCCTTTTACCCTTTTTGGTGGTTACAAGGATAACGCCGTTATTGGCACGGGCACCATAAATAGCCGTAGCCGAGGCATCCTTCAACACCTCAATAGATTCTATATCTTCAGAGTTGATGTCGTGCAGGCCATCACGTACAAGGCCGTCTACCACCACTAAGGGAGAACCGGAGCCATTGTAGTTGGTGCCGCCCCGAAGAATGATCGAGGGCATAGCACCAGGTCGGCCGGAGGTTTGTTGCACCCTCAGACCAGGTATGGTACCAGCCAGAGCCGAAGCCGGGTTGGAACGAACCCCGGCTTCCAGTACTTTGTTGTCGAGCTTAGATACCGAACCAGTGATTTTCGACCGCTTTTGTGTACCATAGCCGACCACGACCACCTCGTCCATACTTTGGTCTTCAACTTTAAGGGTCAGGTTAACCGTATTCCCGGTACCAATCGGCACTTCGGTGGCCTGGTAACCGGTAAAGGAAAAGACCAGCACATCGCCTTCGGAAGCCTCCAGGGCATAATCACCTGTCGCATTAGTTTGCGTGCCGGAAGTCTTTCCTTTGACCACCACACTGACCCCGGGGAGGGGTTGGTTGTCGTCTGCAGACAGCACCTTACCCGATATTCTTTTTCCCTGTGACCAGGCGGCAGCAACAATAAGAAAGCAAGCAATCAAGAGCCATACTTTCAAAAGAGCAGATTTCATGTAGAGCAGTTTAAGCGTTAGAAGAGTATTATGTATGACATAATAAAGTTAGGGTATCTTGTTTATTCGATCCAAATTAATTTTAACGCTTTACCAGATAATTCTTTCTATATAATTCTAGCAGGTTGGTTGAGAAATAGTTACATTTACAAAAAAACACCGTATTAAGTATAACATATTATGACCATTGCCGCATTAAAAGAGAACTTCAATTCAATTGATACGAGTTCTTTAGTGGATAAAGTGGAAGCCAACCTGGTACAATTACTTCAGGAGCGCAAATTGAAGGTTGGTGACAGTATCCCCAAAGAAGTAGAACTGGCTGAAAGCCTGGGGGTTAGCCGAACCGTAATCCGGGAAGCCCTGATGCGTTTGCGCATGATGGGTCTTATCGATTCGAAAAAGAAAAAAGGTTCTGTCATTACCAGCCCTGACATTTTTGGTACGCTAAGCAAAAGCATGAATCCCCATGTCCTGGACCAGGACACCTTAAAGGAGATCTTTGAGCTTCGCCTGGTGCTGGAAATAGGTATGGCCGATTTTATCATGGAAAGGGTCACCAGGGAAGACATTGAAGAACTAAAGCTAATAGTTGCCGAGGAGCCTGAATTCTCCGAAAAGCTAAGCTTCCAGATAGAACACGAGATCAAATTCCATGGCAAGCTTTACGAGATCACCCGTAACGAGACGATGAAGAAGTTCCAGAAGCTTCTTCTCCCCGTGTTTGACTACGTGCACAGTAGCGGTCTGCTCTCAAAAGAAGTGGTGGTTAAAAAATACGTTTCCCACAAAGGATTGGTCGACATTATAGAACACGGATCGGCAGAAATGCTGCGCAACGCCATGCGCAACCACCTGGAGAATCATTTCGCCCGCATATTCGACTGATTTGTAATCAACTAATGAATTTAAATTCCTCCAAAAGCAGATCTTAAGTATCTGCTTTTTTCTTGTGGTGTGATGTGTAACGGCTTACAGGAATCAAAAAGCACCAGTAACCAGAAGCTCCCTCGAGCAGGAGATTATACATCTCTTAAAAGAATACGGTACGCTCCTGCAATACCTGGAGCGTAATCGTTTTCCACCCTTTCCTTTCCCTTTGATGCCTTTAAAGCCCTCTTTCCGGCCTCTATGCCCCGTGTCTGTCCCGTATATGTTCCATGTCCTTATAGGACGGGACAAACACGGGACAAATACGAGAGAAATACGGGACATATACGGGACAAATCCCTCTGAAGAGGGAGGGATTGTAAGAAGGCTAAAGCCAGGACCCCGGTTTTGGGGTCTATAAAACCATTTTGAGTTAAATAACTTTAGGACGAGAGTTGAGATGTTGGGCGGTTGAGTAGTTGATAAAAAGGCCGCACTACTTATTTGAAGGGCGTATTCTTTACCGGAAAAGACAGGTTACGCTATTGGTACAGTATAGAGAAAGCATAGTAACGCTATAGGAACAGTATATTTAGGCTGCCCCACAGCCCGGTCTGGGCGACCTTGCGGCCGCCTCCCGGCCGCCCCTTATACAGGCGGCCGAGAGGGGGTCGGGATCCGGCCGAGATGCGGTTGTGAGGCGGGGTAGATATACTGTTACTATAGCGTTACTATACTGTTACCATGCTATTACCCCGGAGTAAGGCCAGGTTCTGATCGCATGGTCACTTTCCCAGGTAACCTTTAGCACCTTTAGATTCTATGTACATATAAAATCAAA
>DASWYM010000302.1:0-27236 GCA_036404975.1 Chitinophagaceae bacterium | reverse complement strand
AATTATCCAGGGTGCGGCCGCACATATAGGCCAGCGGCGCGATCTCGATAGTGCGGGTGCTCATATAATACCCCAGCTTGTCGGCGGGGATCATATCGTCCAGCGCATCGTAGAGGGGACGCAGATACGGGTCGATCTTTTCCTTCAGGTCACCGGGAAGGAAACCAAGGCTCTCGCCGGCTTCCACCGCGGGACGGGTAAGGATGATCTTTTTGACCACCTTGTTTTTTAGGGCGCGAACAGCCATAGCCACCGCGGTATAGGTCTTACCCGTACCGGCCGGGCCGATGGCAAAGACCACGTCGTTCTTTTCTGCGGCAGTGACCAGACGCTTCTGGTTGGCCGTACGGGCCCGCACCGTCTTGCCATTGGGACCGAACACCAACACGTCGTTGGGGTTGCGCTCCACGAAATGGTCGATGGTTTCGGCATCGTCGCCACCAAGGATCTGTTCAAAATAGTTTTCACTCATATGACCATTGCGTTCCAGGTATTGTACAATGAGGTCAATTTTTTCTTTTGCGCCATCTACTTGTTCCGGTGCGCCGCTCAACTTCAACTGGGTGCCGCGGGAAAGGATTTTCAGGAGCGGGAATTTCTTTTTGAGAATGTCCAGTTTGCCATTATTTACACCAAAGAACTCGATAGGGTTGACGGTTTCGAGGTTGATAATCGTTTCTCTCAAGTCGTTTTCAATTTTAAGTTTAAAATCCCGGTCAGGGCCGGCATTTTCCATACATAAGTCGCGTAACTGCTAACTACAAGTTAGGGTTTCTTTACGTCGGTGATAAAGAACATTATACACATATGTGTATTAAAAAACTGTGCCTAAATATTGCAGGACTCGTTAATGTTTTGTACAGGGAAAAGAAGGTAAAATAGCGCTAAAAATAGTAGGTTTCCTGCTCCATTTTTCGTATATTGAGGAACAACCTCTTTCCACCAATTCTGCACAGCTTTCCCTAATTTCACGACCTAACTTTTCCACCGATATGAACCGACTATTGACTGTATTATGTTTGCTGTTTAGTGCATGCTGCCTGCAGGCGCAGGACCTGGGATATTACCTGCCCGACAGCGTGCAATACAATCCCGCTATTCCCAAGCCCAAAGAGGTAATCTACCACGAGGTGGGGGAGTGGCACGTGACGCACGACCGCCTGGTGAGCTACATGAAGGCGGTAGCGGCAGCGGCGCCCGACAGGGTAAAGCTACAGACCATGGGCCTTACCTACGAGCAGCGGCCACAGGTGCTGCTGATCATCACGTCGCCAAAGAACCACCAGAACCTGGAGCAGATCCGCCAGCACCACCTCCTGCTGTCGGACCCGTCCCAATCTGCTTCAGTAAACATAGAAAATATGCCCGCCGTAGTTTGGGTAGGCCATTCTATACACGGAAACGAGCAAAGCGGTACCAACGCTTCGCTGGTGAGCGCCTATTACCTGGCGGCCGCACAGGGCAAGGCCATCGACGACCTGCTGGAGAAGGTAGTGATCCTCTTTGACCCTTCCTTTAATCCTGATGGCATGCAGCGCTTCTCCACCTGGGTGAACCAGCACCGGGGCAAGAACCTGGTGACCGACCCCAACAGCCGCGAGTTCAACGAAGTGTGGCCCGGCGGCCGGTTCAACCACTATTGGTTTGACCTGAACCGCGACTGGCTGCCCGCCGTGCACGTGGAGAGCCAGAACCGCCTGAAGGTGTTTCATGACTGGAAGCCCAATGTCCTGACCGACCACCACGAGATGGGCAGCAACGCCACCTTCTTTTTCCAGCCGGGTGTGCCCTCCCGGGTGAACCCCCTGACGCCGGAAAAGAACCAGGAGCTTACCGGCAAGATCGGTCGGTACCATGCGGCCTTCCTGGACCGCATCGGCTCGCTGTATTATACCAGGGAAGGCTACGATGACTTTTACTACGGCAAGGGCTCTACCTATCCCGATGTGAACGGGGCTATCGGTATCCTCTTCGAGCAGGCGTCCTCACGCGGCCATGCCCAGCAAACCGCCAATGGGGTACTGCGCTTCCCTTTCACGATCCGCAACCAGTTCGTGACTACCCTGTCCACACTGGAGGCGGCCCGCCACCTGCGCACCGAATTGCTCGCCTTCCAGAGGGACTTCTACCGCTCGGTACAGGACGAGGCGAAGGGCGCCCCGGTAAAAGCGTATGTGTTTGGGGATGAAAAGGACCGGGCAAAGTCCGAGGAATTTATTACCATGCTGCGCCGCCACCAGATAGATGTCTACAATTTGGGCAGCCATATAAAAGCCGATGGGGTAGCGTTTACTAAAGAGGCCTCCTACATTGTGCCCGCCGCCCAGACGCAGCACCGCCTCATCTGGGCCATCTTTGAAAAGACGCTGAACTACAAGGACAGCCTCTTCTACGACATCACGGCCTGGACTATGCCGCTGGCCTTTGGACTGTCGCATGCCGAACTGAAAGGCGCACAGTACAACACGGGACTGCTGGGGGAGAAGTACAGCCCGGTGAAAAAAGCTCCCGGGGCGCTGGTTCGCAGCAATTATGCCTACCTGCTGGAGTGGAACGAGCTCTATGCACCAGCGGCCCTGTATGAACTGCAGAACCGGGGCGTACTGGCCCGGGTAGCTACCAATCCTTTCGAGATGGTGGTAAACGGCGGGCGCAGGCAGTTTGGCTATGGCACAATCGCCTTACCGGTGCAGATGCAAACCCTGACCGCCGATCAGCTCTACGGGGCCGTGCAGGAAGTACAGCAGAAGTATGGCCTTTCCTTCCAGTCGCTTACGACGGGCTCGGTGCTTGGCGGCAGCGACCTGGGCAGCAACCGGTTTGTTACCCTCACCAAGCCCTCTATTGCCATGGTGGCCGGTACGGGTGTCAATCCCCTGGATGCCGGTGAGTTCTGGCACCTGATGGACCAGCGCTTCAATATCCCGGTAAGCCACCTGGAGCCCGCGCAGGTGAACCGTGTAGACCTGAATAAGTATAACACCCTGGTGCTGGTGAGCGGTAATTACAGCGAGCTGAATAAGGATAAGCTGAAAGCCTGGATACAGGGTGGCGGCAACCTGGTGGTTATGGAAGAAGCCGTACAATGGGCTGCCCAAAGCGGCCTGAGCAGCGTGATCTTCAAGAAGGTAAAGGGGGCTGTGGACAGTGCCCGGTCGCTGCCCTACACCGATAAAGACCAGGTGGAAGGGGCACAGGCGATGCGGGGGGCCATCTTCCGCGCCGAGATCGACCAGACCCACCCGCTGGCGTATGGCTATACCCAGCCTTACGTAAGCCTGTTTAAAGCCAACCGCGTTTATATGGAGCGCAGCCGCAACCCGTTTGCTTCGCCATTAGTGTACAAGAGCAATCCCCTGCAGAGCGGCTGGCTGAGCCAGCAGAACTATGAAGGCGTAAAGAACTCGGCCGCCGTTATAGTCGATGGCGTGGGCAGCGGTAAGGTGATCTCTATTGCCGACAACCCCAACTTCAGGGGTTTCTGGCTTGGCGGCAACAAGTTGATGATGAACGCCCTGTTCTTTGGACGCATCATCGATACCCGTTCGGCAGTGGCTACTGAATAAGTGGGGATTGGTAACATACCTTTGCTTCCTAAGCCTGATCTTGTGAATTATGAAGAAGGATAAAGCGACGATTAACTAACAGGATCATCCGCATCAAGAAGGAGCACAGAACAATACGGCGCCCGAGGGACAGCCCAATGCGCACAATGTGACCCATAGCCACAGCGATATGATGCAGGATTCGGAAGAGCAGGTAAGGGGCCGGAATTGCCAGCCAGGAACACAACGCCATGCCTCCAACCAGCGCGAGGAGCGCATGGATGATGACCGTAACGATACGGTATTATAAAAGAGAAGCGGCCCATGCGGCCGCTTTTTTAATGTATTCTATTTGGTTAGGTCAAAATATTTGGGTATATAGGTAGCAAAAAAGGCAAATTTCCTTACCTTTGCCCACTTCTTAAGCTAAATGACCAGGCCCGGTGCCGTAAGACCGTGGTTTTGGAAAGTTAAGACTAACCGCATCCCCCGCTTCGGTTCCTGTCAGGAGGCTATAAAAAGAGAATAACAGCCCATGAAGCTTTCACAGTTTAAGTTCGATCTTCCTTTAAACCTTATTGCTCAAAACCCTGCTAAAAAGCGTGAAGACGCCCGCATGATGGTGGTCAACCGTAAGTCAGGAGAGATTGAGAACAAGCATTTCCGCGATATCCTGGACTACTTCGACGACAAGGATGTATTCGTGGTGAACAACACCAAGGTATTCCCGGCCCGCATGTACGGCCGCAAGGAAAAGACCGGTGCCAAGATTGAGGTCTTCCTGCTGCGCGAGTTGAACAAGGAGCACCGCCTGTGGGACGTCATCGTTGACCCCGCCCGTAAGATCCGCGTAGGTAATAAACTGTACTTCGGCGACGATGAAGACCTGGTAGCCGAAGTCATCGACAACACCACCTCCCGTGGCCGTACCATCAAGTTCCTCTTTGAGGGCGACGAAGCCGCCTTCCGCCAGATCCTGGAGAAGCACGGCGAAACCCCCCTGCCGAAATACATCAAGCGCAAGCCGGATGAAGAAGACCGCGAGCGCTACCAGACCGTGTATGCGAAGCACGAAGGTGCCGTAGCCGCCCCCACCGCCGGTCTGCACTTCAGCCGCGAGCTGATCAAGCGTTGCGAGATCAAGGGCATCCGCTTTTCCGAAGTGACCCTGCATACCGGCCTGGGTACCTTCCGCCCGATCGAGGTGGAGGACCTGAGCAAGCACAAGATGGATGCCGAGTACTACCGCATCGAGGAAAATGCCTGCAAGATCGTGAACAAGGCCAAGGAAACCGGCCACCGCATCTGCTCCATCGGCACTACCACCATGCGGGCGCTGGAGTCTTCCTTTACTGCCCAGAAGCTGCTGAAGCCTTCCGAAGGCTGGACCAATACGTTTATCCATCCGCCTTACGACTTCAACATCGCGGATTCACTGGTAACGAACTTTCATTTGCCCAAGACCAGCCTCCTGATCATGACCTGCGCTTTTGCCGGGTATGACCTGACCATGGAAGCCTATAAGAAAGCCATCAAGGACAAGTACCGTTTCTTCTCGTACGGGGATGCCTTGCTGATTATCTAAAGGACCTCATCTAAAAAGTAAAGCCCTCCGTTGGAGGGCTTTTTTATTGGGCAAAGCTTTTGTACGGTCGCTACAGGCCAAACAGGCCGGAGTTGAGCTGCTGCAGCACCTGTACCTTTTGCGAAGCAGGCACCAGCACCGAAATGTTGTGGGCGCTGCCGCCGTAGGACACCATGCGCACCTCGATGTTGCTTAAGGAATCGAACACCTTCTTCAGCGTGCCGGCGTCGGACGCAATCTGGTTGCCGACAATACAGATGATGGTCTGGTTTTGGTCTACTTCAACGGTACTGAAGCTTTCCAGCTCACGAATGATCTCGTTAAGCGCCGAATCATTGTCAATGGTCAGCGACACGGCTACCTCCGACGTGGTGATCATATCGATGGGCGTGCGGTATTTCTCGAACACCTCGAATACCCTGCGCAGGAAGCCATAGGCGAGCAGCATGCGGCTGCTGCGGATATTGATGGCCGTAATGCCGTCCTTGGCGGCTACCGCCTTTACACCTACGGAGGCTGCTTCTTCGGTGATGAGCGTACCCTTGGCGGCGGGCTCCATGGTGTTGAGCAGCTTTACAGGCGTCTTGTACTGCTGCGCCGGCCAGATAGATGCCGGGTGCAGGATCTTAGCGCCGAAGTAGGCCAGCTCCGCGGCCTCATCAAAGCTTAGCTGCTCGATGGGCACGGTCCGGTTCACCACGCGGGGATCGTTGTTGTGCATACCGCTGATATCGGTCCAGATCTCGCACACCGAGGCTTGTGCCGCGGCGGCAATCAGGGAGGCGCTGTAGTCGCTGCCGCCTCGCTTCAGGTTGTCCACCTCGCCGCGGGCGTTGCGGCAGATATAGCCCTGGGTGATAAATAGCTTCTGACCAGGGTATTGCTCTAATAGTTTGTTGAGCTTTTCGCGGATAACTTCCACCTGTGGCTCGTCGTTGGCATCGATGCTCATGAAGTCCAGGGCCGGCAGCAGCTCGTGGGGGATGTTCTGCTCGGCCAGGTAAGCGCTGAACAGCTTGGTGGACAGCAGCTCGCCCTGGGCGAGGATATCTTTATTAAGCGCCTCACTATAGGAGATACGCAGGATGATGTTGAGGAACTCAAAGTGTTCATGGATGATGCCTTCCGCCTTTTCCAAAGCGTCCTTTTCCAGGACCAGCTCCTTGATAAAGTCTTTATAGTGTTGCTCCAGGGCATCGATCTTTTGCTTTGCGGCCTGTTTATCACCCCCGGCCAAAGCGTTGGAGATATCTACCAGGGCGTTGGTGGTGCCCGATACGGCACTGAGCACCACGATCTTTTCCTCGCTGTCGGAGGTGATCAGTCGGGCTACTTCGTGCATGCGCTGCGGCTTACCTACAGAGGTGCCGCCAAACTTCATTATTTTCATATGTATGTTACTTCTGCTGCTGGCAGTTTTAGTGGCTCAAATATACTTACGGATCATTCCTTATGCGACCGGTACTGTCAGGCTTACTCCAAATTTCTCCGACAGGTAGGTAAGGTCGTCTACTACGGGCCCCAGCAGGGGTATACCTATTTCGCGGCGTTCCTTTTCCATCTCGCGCTCCGGGTCGCCGGGAATGAGCACCCGGTCGAAGCCTTCGGCAGGGGTGGCCGAGCGGAAGCGTTCGATCCACTGGTCCATGTGCTGCTTGAAATCGGAAGCGGGGCGGAAAGCATCTATGCGCATAGCGCCAAAGAAGTGGCCGATGCCTTTGCCGGGCATACCGGTAGGCATGGGCACATAGGCAGGGAAGGGCGGCACCCAGGGACCGTAGTTGGCCCCGCTTAATACGGCGGAGAAGATGTCGACAATAGCGCCCAGTGCGTAACCCTTGTGGGAGCCGTGCTCGCGGTCGCCGCCCAGGGGCAGCAGGGCGCCACCGGCCTTTAGTTCATGGGGGTCGGTGGAGGGCTTGCCTTCCTTGTTCTGGATCCAGCCCAGGGGCGCCACACCGTTTTTACGCTGCAGGATCTCCAGCTTGCCGTTGGCGGCCGTGGTGGTGGCCAGGTCGGCCACAAAGGGTGGCTGCTCGCCGGCCGGCACCGCTACACAGATGGGGTTGGTACCCAGCAGGCGCTCTACCGAAAAGGTAGGGGCCACCAATGGGCTGGCATTGGTCATGCAAATGCCGATCATATCGTGTTCCAGCGCCATCATGGAATGGTAGCCGGCAATACCGAAGTGATTCGAGTTTTGTACACTCACCCAGCCCGTGCCTACCGCCCTGGCCTTCTCAATAGCAATCTGCATGGCCTTAGGGGCTACTACTAATCCAAGCCCACTGTCGCCGTCTACCGTAGCGGTGGAGGGCGTTTCGTGGAGGATCTTTATGGAGGGGCAGGGGTTTATCCGTTTCGCGTCCCAGAGGCGCACATAGCCGCTGAGCCGGGCAATGCCGTGGGAGTCGATGCCGCGCAGGTCTGCCGAGAGCAGCACCTCGGTGGCAAGGATAGCATCGTCTTCGCTGCAGCCAATCTTTACAAAGATTTGGCGGGCAAAGTCCTTTAGTTGTTCATAAGAAAACAGGGTTAAGCTCATAGCTGCAAGATACTTGCTTAAAAGGAATTAGGAATTAGGGATTAGGAATTAGGCGGGGTTCCGGTGACAGCTTCCTTCTGTTAGGGAAAATGGTTGGTCCTGTAAGGTCATCATCATCAAAAGCATCAGCGTAATCCTTCAATCCATCCGCGTGATCTCCAATACAAAAATGCCCCGCGGGGGCGGGGCATTCAGTTCAGTCCATCAATATTTAGAATGGAAGATCGTCTGCTACGTCATTAAAACTGGCCGGGGCGGAAGCTTCCTGGCGGGGTTGCGAAGGAGCATCCTGGCGGGGAGCTGCGTCACCACGTCCACCCACTAATTCCACTTCGCGAACGCGCAGCGAAAGAGAGGCGCCGTTGGTACCGTCGTTACGGGTAAAGCTCCGTACTTCGGGAGTGCCTTCCACAAATACCTTCTGGCCACGGGTCAGGTAAGGGGCAACGGCCGTGCGGTCAGTCCAGTAGGCGCAATCCACCCAGGTGGTTTTTTCCTGTTGGTTTCCCGAACTGTCCTTGTACTTCTCGGTATGGGCTACCGTAAAGTTGATCACATTCTTGCCGTTCACTGTGTTTACTACGCAATCTTTTCCAAGATTGCCGATTACTTGCATTTTAATCATAGTGCTCAATTATTAGAATTGCAAAGTACGATTTTTTGGAAGCATTAGGCTGGTTTTTGGCAGCAATAGTTTGTTATAGTTAGCCACATATAATGGTCTTTTTTGTTGATAAGTTTTCAGCTGAAAATGATGGGCTTAGCCAATGAGGAGGAGCATGAGACGGGAAAGGTGAAACGGGAGACAAGGGCGTTTATCACCCCGGAATCAATTCCGGCAGGCCGGATCCGGACCGGCCGCTCCTTTTAGGCCATTTCAACGGTATAAACACCCTCTTTGATGCCGCAGTCACCCCCGGGTGACGCCCAGGTAACAGTATGGCAGTAGCGCTCCAATAGTACTGCAATAGTACTGTAATAGTACCCTTATAGTACCTTTTGCTATGTACTGTATCCCTACTATTGCTGTACTATTGGGGTACTATTGCAGTGCCTCTGCAAGGCTTTTACTACGGGATTACCGTGCAATCTCCAGGTAGCTGGCTACGGGGCTTTATTGCTCACACTGGTCATTACCTACGCTTCTCCGTTCTAAGAACAGCAGAATGGGAGCGGTTGCGGTGGGGAAGGGATAAAGCTCCCAGCAGAAATTAAGGGGGTGAAGTGCCCTATTTATCTTGAAGCGGGATAAATTCGGGGCAGGCTGACCCGGGCACTTGTGGATAGCTCCATTGGCAAGGTACCTGGAGTGCGGCGGATTGCCTTAAGTGTAGCCGATACGTGCTTATATAAACAAATGGCCCCGGGACTTATATTTATCTTGTTTATAATGAAGAATAGACCTTGGGAATAGCGGCCAGGAGCTTTTGGGTGTATTCCGATTGAGGATGATTGTATACCTGTTCGGACGGTCCGCTCTCGATGATCCTGCCCCGGTTCATTACCATAATACGGTCGCTCATATAGCGCACCACCGAGAGGTCGTGGGAGATAAACAGCAGCGTGAGGCCCAGGTCCCGCTTTAGGTCGTTGAGCAGGTTCAGCACCTGTGCCTGTACGCTTACGTCGAGGGCCGACACCGATTCGTCGCAAACCAGGAAGGTGGGGCTGAGGGCCAGGGCGCGGGCAATCACGATGCGCTGGCGCTGTCCGCCGGAAAATTCGTGGGGGTAGCGGCCCGCAGTGGCTGCCGGCAGGTTTACCTTGTCGAGCAGTTCGGCTACGCGCCGCCTGCGCTCCTTTTTGCCGGCCAAAAGACCGGTGACAGCCATTGGCTCTTCGAGGGCATCACCAATGGTCAGCCGGGGATTCAGCGACGAGTAAGGATCCTGGAAGACCAGTTGCACCTCCTTGCGGAAGGTTTTCAGGCCTTCCGTGTCCAGGCGGGTAATATCGGTGCCCTGTACCACGATCCGCCCGCCG
This sequence comes from Chitinophagaceae bacterium, assembly GCA_036404975.1. GTDB lineage: Bacteria > Bacteroidota > Bacteroidia > Chitinophagales > Chitinophagaceae > Flavisolibacter. Next base: position 17,578 of record DASWYM010000302.1, on the reverse strand, counting down.
GAAGGCTCTACCAGGCGCAGCAGGGTGCGGCCCAGGGTAGTCTTCCCGCAACCGGATTCACCGACCAGCCCGAGGGTTTCTCCCTTGTAAATATCGAAACTGACGCCGTCAACCGCCGTGTTATAGGCCAGGGGCTTGCCCAACAGGTTGGTGCGGGTAAGGAACCGCACGGTCAGTTCTTTTACCTCCACGAGCCGGTCGTAGCTGCCGGGGGAAGATTCCTGCTCTGCTCTTGCCACCGGGGCTTCTCTTTTGCCTTCGAGGAAGTCGGCCACCACGGGCAGCTTTTCGCCCCTGGGGTGCAGGGCCGGGCGGCAGGCAATCAGGGCATTGGTGTAGGGATGCGAGGGCGTACTAAAGATGGTGTGCTTATCGCCCTGCTCCACTATTTCGCCCTTGTACATGATGGCTACCCGGTCGGCGATCTCGGCCACTACGCCCAGGTCGTGGGTAATGAAAATAACGCCCATCTGCTGCTCCTGCTGCAGGCCCTTAATCAATTCCAGGATGGTCTTTTGCACGGTAACGTCCAGGGCGGTGGTGGGCTCGTCGCAAATGAGCAGGGCCGGCTCGCAGCACATGGCCATGGCGATCATGACGCGCTGCTTCTGGCCGCCACTGAGCTGGTGGGGATAGCGGTGATAGATGCCTTCGGGGTCGGGCAGCTGCACCTTGCGGAACCATGCCACTGCCCGCTGCCTGGCCTCGGCGGCGGACACGTTTTTGTGTTCCAGTATGGCTTCGGCTACCTGGCGGCCGCACTTCATCACCGGGTTGAGGGAGGTCATGGGTTCCTGGAAAATCATGGCAATCCGGTAGCCGCGGATTTGCCGCAGCTCTCCCGGCGGCAGGCGCAACAGGTCGGTGGAGCGGCCGTTGTCATGAAATAGGATCGAGCCCGAAGTGTATTCGGCCGGTGGCGTGGGCAGCAGCTGCAGGATCGACAGAGAGGTGACCGACTTACCCGAACCCGACTCGCCCACGAGGGCGAGTATCTCTCCGCGGTGAACGGCCAGGGAGACACCCTTTGTGGCCTGCACGCTTTCCTCCCCGGTGCGAAAGGTAACAGAAAGTTCGCTTATGGTTAAGATAGGCTCCATTTGCGGGGGAAATTACAATTTCCTCCCGATGTAAAAAGGGGCTCCCTATTGATTACAGGGCGCCTTACTTACTGAAATGTGCAACTTCTTTTGGGGCGTAGGGTAATACGCTTCGCACACAAAGCAGGATGTATTGGGATTGGAATTAATGGTGAAGTAGAACTCTTCGCCCTCGGCTAAGTCGGAAGGAAAGTCGCATACGCTGGCCAGCCCGAAGACGTTTTGATGGGTCTTGTTCGTATTCGGGTCGGTCCAGGTGTCTTGGATCATGTCGGGATTAATCGCCCCATCCATCACCTTGATGGTATAGTTCATGCAGATGCCTTTGACCTCCAGTCGCCCTTTCAGGCAAGAGGTTCGCTGTAGCGGTTCTTTACAACATTGAAAGCCGGTCAGCAGAACGGCCGAAAGCAATAGGGTAGTTAGTTCCAGTCTCATAGTTTGATTTAAACCCTTATGACAGCAGGTGGAAGCAAAGCGTTGCATCAGAAGCGCAGGTGACGCACCGTGAGGCCGCCGTTGATCAGTTGCTTCAGCGAGTCGATGCCGATGCGCAGGTGGCGCTCTACGAACTGCTCTGTTACCTTGCGGTCGCTCTCCTCGGTCTTAACTCCTTCGGGGATCATGGGCTGGTCGCTCACCAGCAGGAGGGCGCCGGTGGGTATTTTGTTGGCAAAGCCCACCATAAAGATGGTCGCCGTTTCCATATCGATAGCATAGGCGCGGATGCGCTGCAGGTACTCTTTAAACTCCTCGTCGTGTTCCCATACGCGGCGGTTGGTAGTGTACACCGTGCCGGTCCAGTAGTCCACCCCATAGTCGCGGATGGTGGTCGACATGGCTTTTTGCAGGGCGAAGGCAGGCAGGGCCGGCACTTCGGCGGGCATGTAGTCATCGGAAGTACCCTCACCGCGGATGGCGGCAATGGGCAGGATCAGATCGCCAAGCTTGTTGCGTTTCTTCAGCCCCCCGCACTTGCCCAGGAATAAAACGGCTTCGGGGTGTATGGCGCTGAGCAGGTCCATTACCGTAGCCGCGGTAGGAGAGCCCATGCCGAAGTTGATGATGGTGATGCCCTCGGAGGTGCAACATTGCATGGGCTTATCGATGCCCACGATGGGGGCACCGGTCCACTCGGAAAACAGGCGCACGTAATTACTGAAGTTGGTCAGGAGGATATACTTTCCAAAGTTCTCAAGAGGTTGGCCGGTATAGCGGGGAAGCCAGTTGTTTACGATCTCTTCTTTTGTCTTCATAGCCACGAATTTAATCATTAGGTTTGACCCATGATAGAAGTGCTGTTTCCGGAGCCCGGGTTCCGGATGAAAAAGGAGGGAGAGAAGACCTACATTTTTGACCCGGTCCGCAAGGCCTGGCTCCTGCTCACCGAAGAGGAATGGGTGCGGCAGAACTTTGTGGCCTACCTGGTAAAAGAGCGAGGCTACCCGGCATCACTTATTGCCCTGGAAAAAGAGTTGCTCCTCAACGGGCTGAAGAAACGCTTTGATATCCTTGTGTACAACAGCCAGCACCAGCCCTGGATGATGGTGGAATGCAAAGCCCCCGGGGTGACGCTGAGCGAAGCGGTGCTGCAACAGGCCCTGCGCTACAATATGAGTATTCCTGTAAAGTTTATAATTATCACGAATGGCCAACATACTTTGGGATGGAGAAAGGAGGGAGATGGATTAGAACTCATCAGTGAGTTGCCACCCTTCTAGTATCAAGAATGGTGTAATGGTTTATCAGGCTAACCCCGTTAAGTAAGGAGAATCTGCCAGTGATTTGTTTACGACCGATATCGTAACTTTAGAACTATACTCTTTATGTATGAATAGACTACTGCTGGCTTTCTTCGGCCTCTGCTGCAGCGGCACGCTCCTGGCACAATCGTCGGACCATTACAACATGGAAGTGATTGATTCTTTGATCCGGACCAATCACCATTATGGTCCCGGCATGGTGAAGATCGATACGGCGTATTACCGTGACTCTGAAAAAGTGTCGGAGCATTACTTTTTCAATACCACTACGCAGGCTCTTGAAAGGGCGGTAGTGCAGGTGTATCACACTTCTACCAATTCAACCATCGAGTATTACTTCTTCCTCGACAATTCCCTGGCGCGCGTGCAAACCCAGGATTACCGCGAGGAGGAGTTTGGCGAGGCAAAGATCCATTACTTCTATAAGGACGCTCCCATCGACTGTGAGAAAAAAGGGAAACGGGACTGCGATAGCTATGTGCAGAAGGCAAAGGATATGATCAGTAAGCTGCGGCTGGCGCGGATATAGGGCAAGCCAGTTCAACGGTTACCATGGCGTAGTCATCCTGCTATAGCGTTACAGTGCAGGCGATACTGTGTAACGATTAGTTTCCTTAAACGAAAAGACAATTCCGTTAGCGGACAGGCCCGCCACAGAATTGCTTTTGGTTGAAATCAGATGAAGCTTTGTTTAGCGATTGTACTTTTTTAGCAGGGCCCTTGTTTTTACTCCCGATTCTTTCAGGTCGCTTTCTTTCCAGCCTCCTTCCGCGTCAGCACTTTTCTTCAGTACCGAGCAAGTCTCGTCTTTGTCGGAGACCGACCAGGTGATCCAGCTGATCTTGTTTTTCTCGGCCCATTCGATCCACCGGTTCCACTCTTCGTCGTTCATCGGGCCATTGCCGCTGGCTTCCATACCGGCTGACTCTGAAATAAAGAGGGGTAGTCCTTTGCGGAGGGCGTAATCGCCGCGGTCGCGTAAGTCCTGCTTGTGGGTGGCGGCATAGAAGTGCAGGGTATACATAAGGTTGCTAAAGCCCTTGATGGGATCGTCGGCAGCCAGGTGCACATCCTGGTCCCAGTGCGGTGTGCCCACCAGGATGATGTTGTCCGGGTCAATGGCACGGATCGTTTTAATCAGGTCGATGGAGTAATCCTTTACCTCCGCCCAGCTTTCCTGGTCGGGTTCGTTAAAGATCTCGTAGATCACGTTGGGATACTTACCGTAGGTGCGGGCCATCTCGGTAAAGAATGCCCTGGCTTGGGCCCGGTTGATATTGTGGCTGTGCCAGTCGATGATGACGTAGATGCCTTCTTTGATAGCAGCATCCACCACCGTCTTTACTTTTTCTTTGGACCAGGCGGGTTCTTTGATATAACCGCGTTCCGGCTCCACACCCATGGCAGCCCTGACCACATTGCAGTTCCAGTCTTTATGGAGCCACTGTACAGCGCCGGTGGTATAGAAGCGGGGCCAGAAGTTATGCCAGCCAAAGCTCATGCCCCTGAGGATAATAGGCTGGTTGCGGGCGTCTTTTAGTTGGGTACCTTCCACTTGCAAAGCGCCGTGCTGCTTTACCGGCTGGGCATGGGTCAGGTACGCGCATAAACAAAAAAAGCAGGAGAGGAGAAGCGTAATCTTTTTCATGGGACTACAGGTATAAAAAACAATAAAATGATCTTGTTGCAGGTGCAACCCTATGAATGTATGGAGTTAATCGAAAAAGGGCTAAAGCGGTTAAATAAGTATCGGAAATTGCATAAAAAAGCCCCGGATACCCAGGGCTTATAAGCAGTGTGCGGTGATTTACTCTATTAGGGGAAGATGCCCAGTTCGGCGTAGGACGTACCCACCTTATTGATGGCTACTACAAAGGCTGCCGTGCGCATGTCGGGGATCTGTGGGTTGCGTTTCCACTCGTCCATGATCTCGCGGGTAGCCGTGATCATAGTTTCTTCCAGTCCGCTGTATACCAGGTCCACTTCATCGGGGCCGTGCATGATGAACTCACGCTCGCGATCCACTACGCGCTTGTTGGTCAGCTCTTCGATCTGTCCCAGGATGTGCTGGTTCATGTTTTCGGTGAAGCGCTTTTCCATACGTCCGTAGCGAACGTGGCTCAGGTTCTTCAGCCACTCGAAGTAAGACACGGTTACGCCGCCGGCGTTGAGGTACATATCCGGGATCACCAGGGTGCCCTTGGTGATGAAGATCTCGTCTGCATCGGGAGTCAGCGGTCCGTTGGCACCTTCGCCGATGATCTTGGCCTTCACGCGCGGAGCGTTTTCTCCGTTGATCACGTTTTCGAGGGCCGCAGGAATCAGGATATCGCAATCATATTCCAGGGCGTCGGTATTCTTGGCAAAGTTGTTCGCACCTTTAAAGTTTAAGATCGAACCGGTGGTCTTGCGGTGCTGGAACACTTCATCCACATCCAGGCCGTTGTCGCTATAGATAGCGCCTTCGTATTCCGCCAGGGCAATGATCTTAGCGCCAGCGTTCTGGAAGAACTTGGCTGCATGGTAACCTACGTTACCCAGGCCCTGAACTATGATGCGCTTGCCTTCGAGGCCAGTGCTCAGACCCAGTTTCTCCATTACATCGGGCATGCTACATACTTCGCGCACACCGTAGAAGATTCCCAGGCCGGTAGCTTCCCTGCGGCCGCGTACGCCACCCTGGGTTACGGGCTTGCCGGTAACGCAACCAGCGGCATCCAGTTCGCCGGGACGGAGGCTCTGGTAGGTATCTACGATCCAGGCCATTTCGCGCTCACCGGTACCGTAGTCGGGCGCGGGAACATCGGTACCAGGCCCGATAAAATTCTTCTTCACCAGTTCAGCCGTATAACGGCGGGTGATCTTTTCTAATTCATAGACCGAGTATTTTTTGGGGCTGATCTTGATACCGCCCTTCCCGCCACCGAAAGGAACGTTTACAATCGCGCACTTGTAGGTCATTAGTGCAGCCAGGGCCATTACCTCGTCCTGGTTCACTTCGGCCGCAAAGCGGATACCGCCCTTACACGGCGTCTTGTGGTGGGAGTGCTGTACACGATAGGCTTCGATAACTTCGATGCGCCCGTCGTCCATGCGCACGGGGAATTTCATTTGGTAGACGGAGTTACATTCTTTGATCTGTTCTAAAACTCCTGGATCCCATTTCGTAAAATTAGCTGCCTTGTCAAAGCTTTTAATGACGCTTTGAAAGAAGCTATATTCAGTACTCGCTGACATAAGCTGATCGTTTAATTGTTAATATAGAATGAGTAGGTCAAGATTGTTTTTCCAGTTTGGTGATTTTCCGGTCCAGCCGGATCAGGTAAATGACAATGCCGGCAAAGATGGTGAGGATAACTGCAACTACCACGTATATCTTTCCATTGCTACGCATCACATCGGCCATTTCTGCAGGACCGCCCTGAGCCCAGGTATAAAGGTTTGTAAAAAGAAGCAGGATTGCAAGTAACAGCTTGTGTTTCATTTATTTTAAAAGCGTTTTTTCTTTTAGGAAGTTCAGGCGCACTTTCAGGGAGGCAATCCACACACCCAGGAGCGTCCATCCCAGTACGGCAGGGTAAAACACCACCCTCATGCGGGCGTCGATATCATTGTAATTCAAAGCGGGGTTACCCTCACCACCGGGGTGGAGGCTGGGTAAAAGTCTTGGGATGATCCAGATGGAAGGAAACAAAAAGGCAAAGGCAAAGATGTTGTATACCGAGCTGATTCTTGCTTTCTTATCCAGGTCGGAAACCGAATCCCGGAGCACCAGGTAGGCGGCATAGATCAACAGGGCGATACCGGTGCCAATAAGCTTAGGCTCCCGGGCAATGGCTGCAAACGAAGCGCCGGCCGGGTTGTTGGGATCGGCCCAGGTATACGACGCCCAGATCATCCCGGTAGCATATCCCAGCAGGCCGTATACGATGCCGACCACCGCATACTGGCGCGAAAGAATGTCGTAGCGTAAGTTGTTGGTGCGTAAATACTTAACCGCATTTACAACCGAAACGATAAAAAGGATCATCATCGAGAACCACATGCACACATGGAAGTACAGGTTGCGAATGGTTTCATTAAGGATCATTACTTTGGGAACGTCAAACAGCAGGCCTGCTATAATAGTATAAATCAGCAGGCAAACACTCAATATTTTCCACCACCATTTATTCATACGCGGTAATGCAACAGTGCGTTACATTGTTTTAATACGATTGGGTGCAAAAATAAGGGAACTGGGCTGTAAATGTCAATGATTGCCATCAGGGCTAATCTTTCCAGAGGAAAGGAAAAAGTATGACCGCCAGCAGAATTACCAAGAGGTCCATAACCCCCAGCATCAGCAGGGCGATGGTGGGAATGGGGGTGGTTTCGCTAAAGGCGGCAGCCGATACCCGCATCAGCATGATCAATTGGGGGATGATAAGGGGAAAGCCAAGGATTGGCATAATGGCCGCATTGTGGTGAGCCTTAGCAGCAATTGCTGCCAGGAAGCTGAATACAAGGCTGAGGCTCCAGCCTCCAAGGAACACGATACCTATAAAGGGCAGTGCCTTTTCGGCCGGATTGCCAAAGAAAAGGCTAAACAGCAATAAGCTCAGGGCGCTCATCAGCAGCATGAGCACCGTATTAAAAAGCAGCTTCGCCAGGACGAAGTTCTGCGGACTGACAATGGCGTGAAAGTAAAGCATGCGGCTGCGGCTTTCCTGCAAAAAGCTTTTGGCTACGGCATTGATACAGATGAAGAGCTGGATGATCCAGAAAAGTCCGTTCCACACCCGGCTCTCCGGGTCCTCAATAGCCAGGTAAAGCACAAAAATAGTGGCTCCAATGTATAACAGGATACCATAGAAACTGTATTGCTGGCGTATCTCTAGCAATACATCTTTCTTGAACAGGGTCCATATCTGGTTAATCGAGTTGGCCATCTAAGTTATAGCAGCGCCGGCAGCGTGGTTCGTAAACATCCTTCTCTCCCAGCATGATCTTATCCTCGTTGGGTATCTTCCGGTACGAGAAATTGGCAATATTGCCGCATTGCATGCAAATAGCATGAAGCTTGGTAATGTAGTCTGCCTTGGCCAGCAGGAAAGGCATCTGGCCAAAGGGTTTGCCCTGGAAATCCATATCAAGGCCGGCAACAATGACCCTGATGCCTTTACAGGCTAGTTGCTCGCACACATCGGGCAGCCCGTCGTCAAAGAACTGGGCTTCATCGATTCCGATTACGTCTACTCCCTGGGCCAGGAGCAATATCTTCTGGGAGTTGTCAACAGGATAGGAATGTATATAGTTCTCGTCGTGTGAAACAATGTTTACCTCGTCGTAGCGCACGTCAATGGCCGGCTTGAAAATCTCTACTTTCATATTGGCAATCTTGGCCCTTTTCAGGCGACGGATCAATTCTTCTGTTTTGCCCGAGAACATAGATCCACAGATCACTTCTATCCAGCCTCCGCACTCTCCTTTAAAATGTGGTTCAATAAACATTTGGTGTAGTTAGATGGTTGCTCAATTATTTTTGCAAACTGTTTGTAATTTTACCTTTTAATAGGTCGTTAATATCCTAATAGCTTACAAAAGCCGTCAAAAGTACCACAAACAAATGGAACGAATTCAGGTTTTAATAGAGAAATTAGCCGAGCAAAGCAGAAGGGGGGAGAGTCCTGCGCAGCTATTGTTTACCGTGCAGTTGTTACAACAGGAACTGGTGAATGCTCAACAAAGTGCCAGGGGTGCGGGGTCGTCCAAAGTAGCGGTGGTAATGCCTTCCCGGCCGACGGTTCATGAGACGCGACCAGCAATAGAACGCCCCCAGCCCCGACAGGAGGAGCCCTTCGTTCCGAAGCCCGAACCGGCACCCGTACAGGAGCCTGAAAGGGAAGTGTATGAGCTTCAACTGCCGGTGGATGCTATGGAGCCTGAAGAAGAGGAAAAAACGGAAGAGGAGCCAAAAAGAGAAGAATACATACTGCGGAAGCCTTTTGTAGAAGAACCCGCTACAAAAGAGGAAGAGCGAAAGACGGCGCCCCACCCGCAGGCCTTCCTGCCTTTTGATGCCGCAGAGGAAACGCCTACACTGATGCGCCATAACAGTGAGAAAGACCTCAATGAAGTTATTGGTGAACAGAAGGAATCTTTAAATGACCGCCTCAAGCAGGAAAAAACAGAGGTGGCGCACGTACTGAAAGATACTCCTATCAAAGACCTCCGCAAAGGCATTGGCATCAACGATAAGTTCCTTTTTGTAAATGAACTATTCCGGGGCGATGAGGCCATGTATGAGCGGAGTATCAAAACCATCAATGGTTTCCATATTTTGCCGGAAGCCGAGTACTGGATCAACAGGGAACTTAAGTTCAAGTTGGGCTGGAACGATAACAAAGATACCGTGCAGCACTTTTATCACCTGGTGAGAAGGCGGTTCTCCTGAATATAGTCGGTGATCTTCGCGGTAGCGCCTTTGTTCGCCTCAATATATTGGCTGGCAGAGAGGCTGGCTTGCTGCAGTAGGGCAGCATCCTGCAGCAGGGTAGTGGCCCTTTGCGTCAGTTCTGTCGAAGTGGTTATGGAGTAGCCTGTACCCCTGGCCACCAGGTCTCTGGCTTCCCTGAACTTTTGGTAATTGGGTCCAAAGAGTACGGGCTTTCCCCATACAGCAGCTTCCAGCGTGTTATGGATACCACTTTTATTAAAGCCTCCACCAATATAGGTCACTGTCGCATAGTGGTACAGCTGTGAGAGCATGCCTACGTTATCAATGATCAATATCTTAAAGGTTCCCGGTTGCCTGTTTTGAAGGCCTGAATAAGCCACTGCATCCGGGAAGAGGGTAAAGAGGTGATCGATGTGGTTCTTATTGATCTCGTGGGGCGCAATAATCAATTTGAGCACACCGGTGTAAGTTTTGTAGAAATCAGCAAGGCGTTGTTCATCCTCCGGCCAGGTACTGCCGGCCACAAGTACGTTATCCTGTTCCACAAAGCGCCGGATAAGATCCAGTTCGGTAAAGTTCCGCACAATGGCACTGACCCGGTCGAAGCGGGTGTCGCCTCCAATGCTGGAGTGTGTAATGCCGATACTTCTTAATAGTCGGATAGACTCGTCGTCCTGTACAAAGATCCAACGGTAAAGTTTTAAAATGTCCCGGTAAAAACCGCCATGTCTTTTAAAGAAGACCTGGCTCTTTCGGAATATGGACGATACCAGCAGGAGCGGAATGTGGCGATCGGCAACCCCTTTTAAGTGGTGATACCAATATTCGTATTTTACAAAAATGACCAGATGGGGATTCACTATGCGTAGGAACTTTTCAGCATTTCCCGCTGTATCAAGCGGAAGATAGGAGATCAGGTCGGCTCCTTTGTACTTTATTCCGGATTGATGACCGGAAGGGGAGAAAAAAGTAACGAGTATTTTATAGTCCGGGTACTGGGCTTTCAATGCTTCCAGAACGGGTTTGCCCTGCTCAAATTCCCCGGCGGAAGCACAATGCATCCATATAACCCGGTCAGAAGGATGGATACGCTGTTCCAGTTGGGTAAATAGGTTCTTTTGCCCGCTGACCCATTCCAGCGCTTTTTTGTTCCATAGGGCTACAATTGAAATGAGTATGCGGTAAAGACCAATGAATATATTGTACAGAAGCTTCACGGTGTAAATAGTGTATTGAACTGCGGCAAATGTACTGGCTGACGGCTATCCTGTACATATTTTACTATTTTTGCGGCACTTTTTTAATAATGTATCCTGATGCGCCCAATACAGATGGTGGATTTAAAGCAGCAGTACCAAAAGATCAAGCCGGAAGTGGATGCCGCTGTTTTAAGTGTATTGGAGAACAGTGCTTTCATTAACGGACCGCAGGTGCAGCGATTCGCTTCCAGCCTGGCTTTTTATAATGGGGTGGGGCATGTGGTGCCCTGTGCCAATGGGACCGATGCCTTGCAGATTGCTATGATGGCACTGGATTTGAAGGAAGGCGACGAAGTGATCACACCTTCCTTCACCTATATAGCTACCACCGAAGTCATTGCCCTTCTGAAATTAAAGCCGGTATTTGTAGACGTAGACCCCAAAACCTTTTGCCTTAACCCGGAGGCGGTTGACAAAGCCATTTCGGCTAAGACAAGGGCTATTGTGCCGGTGCACCTCTTCGGGCAGTCAGCCGATATGGAGCGGATCCTGGCGATTGCCGCTGCCCACCACCTGTATGTGATAGAGGATAATGCCCAAGCCATAGGATGCGACTACTACTTTTCTGACGGCAGGGTGCAGAAAACGGGAGCCATGGGTACAGTTAGCGGTACTTCCTTTTTCCCCTCGAAGAACCTGGGATGCTATGGGGACGGCGGGGCCATGATGACCAATGACAGCGAATTGGCCAGTAAGCTTAAGATGATTGCCAATCATGGACAGAGCAGGCGTTATCATCATGACCTGGTAGGCTGTAACAGCCGTTTGGACACGCTACAGGCCACAGTGCTGGAGATCAAATTGAAGTATTTGGATCAATACACCACCGCCCGCAGGAGCGTCGCGGACTATTATGATGCCGCCTTTTCGGGCCAATCCTGCCTGACTACCCCATTCAGGGCATCATATACAAATCACGTATTCCACCAATATACTTTACTTTTAGCCCCCGAAAAGCGGGACGGGCTGAAGGATTACCTTCAACAGAAAGGCATACCATCAATGATTTACTACCCGGTTCCGGCGCATCGGCAGAAGATGTTTGGGGCGTCAGCGACGGGGGAGAAAGACTTGGAAGTAACGGACTGGCTGGCGGAAAGAGTGATCTCCCTGCCTATACACACAGAGATGGATGAAGAGCAATTACAATTTATAACAACGAACGTTTTACAATATTTGAATTAAGAACCTTAATCATTAACCATTAACTCAATTAAAAGCATATGAAGATTTCGGTAGTCGGCACCGGTTATGTAGGACTGGTATCGGGCACGTGTTTTTCGGAGACGGGCAACCAGGTGGTGTGCGTCGATATTGACCAGCGCAAGGTGGACAAGCTTTCCCGCGGCGAGATCACTATTTACGAGCCGGGGCTGGAGAAGCTCTTCCAGCGCAACCTCAAGGAAGGCCGCCTGCACTTTACCACCTCACTGGCCGACGGCATCCGCGAGGCAGAGATCGTGTTTCTGGCCCTGCCCACCCCTCCGGGTGAAGACGGCTCGGCTGACCTGAAGTACGTGCTCGGTGTGGCCGAGGAGATCGGAAAGCTTTTGACCGGCTACAAGATCATTGTCAACAAAAGCACCGTACCGGTGGGTACGGCTAAAAAAGTATACGACGCCATCCGGAAGAACTACGACGGGGAGTTCGACGTGGTATCCAACCCGGAGTTCCTGCGCGAGGGCGTGGCAGTGGAGGATTTCCTGAAGCCCGACCGCGTGGTGGTGGGCACTACCTCCGACAGGGCCCGCAAGCTCATGGGCGAGCTCTACGCCCCCTATGTACGCCAGGGCAACCCCATCATCTATATGGATGAGCCTTCAGCGGAGCTGACCAAGTACGCCGCCAACTCGTTTTTAGCCACCAAGATCTCCTTTATGAACGAAGTAGCCCGCCTTTGCGAAAAGCTGGGCGCGGACGTAGACCAGGTGCGCCGCGGCATTGGCTCGGACGAGCGCATCGGAAAGCGCTTCCTCTTTCCCGGCATAGGTTACGGGGGCTCCTGCTTTCCCAAGGACGTGCAGGCCCTGGTGCGCTCCTCGCACGAAGTGGACTACGACTTTAAGATCCTGGAAGCGGTGATGAGCGTCAACGAAGAGCAAAAGCTCCACCTGCTGCCCAAGATCAAGGCCTTCTACGGCGATTCGCTCGTGGGCAAGCACTTTGCCCTGTGGGGACTGGCCTTTAAGCCCAACACCGACGACATCCGCGAAGCCCCGGCCCTCTATATCATCAAGGCCCTGCTGGGCGAGGGCGCTACCGTAACGGCCTATGACCCCGAAGCGATGCCCAATGTAAAGGGGCAGATCGACTCCATTATCGGCTATGCCGATAACCAGTACGATGCTCTCGAAGGTGCCGACGCCCTGATCATTGCCACCGAATGGAACGAGTTCCGCACCCCCGACTTTGACAAGATCGCCTCTTCCCTTAAAGAGCGGGTGATCTTCGACGGCCGCAACCTCTTTGACAACGCCGCTATGGAGACGCTCGGCTTCTACTACCAAAGCATCGGCCGCCGCACCGTTGAAGGCGGAGGGGCCGCCCCCTTGTCGAGCAATCAGGCTGCTGCCCCGGCCAAAATGCAGGGCAACGGGCAAGCCAAGACCTCCACTTCCAAACCCTCAACTTCGGAAGCCCTATGAGTGAACAACAAAAACGCGTACTGATCACGGGAGCGGCCGGCTTTCTGGGCTCCCACCTCTGCGACCGCTTTATCCGGGAGGGCTACCACGTCATCGGCATGGACAACCTCATTACCGGTGATCTGAGAAATATCGAGCACCTCTTCTCGCTGGAGCACTTTGAGTTCTACCACCACGACGTGACCAAATTCATTCACGTGCCCGGCAAGCTGGACTACATCCTGCACTTTGCCTCGCCGGCCTCGCCCATCGACTACCTGAAGATTCCCATCCAGACCCTGAAGGTAGGGGCTATGGGCACGCATAATTGCCTGGGGCTGGCCAAGGCCAAGGGTGCCCGCATGCTGGTGGCCTCCACTTCAGAAGTGTATGGCGACCCGCTGGTGCACCCCCAGAGTGAAGAGTACTGGGGCAACGTCAACCCGGTGGGCCCCAGGGGAGTGTATGATGAGGCCAAGCGCTACATGGAATCCATTACCATGGCCTACCACACCTTCCATGGGGTAGACACCCGCATTGTGCGCATCTTCAACACCTACGGACCCCGCATGCGCCTCAACGACGGCCGCGCCCTGCCGGCCTTTATCGGCCAGGCCCTGAGGGGGGAGGACCTTACCGTGTTTGGCGATGGGTCGCAGACACGTTCGTTTTGCTACGTAGACGACCTCATTGAAGGTATCTACCGCCTGCTACTGAGTGACTATACCGGGCCGGTGAACATCGGCAACCCCGACGAGATCTCGCTGCTGGACTTTGCCCGCGAGGTGCTGGCCCTGACGGGCGGAACGGTAAAGATCACCCATAAACCCCTGCCGCAGGACGATCCCAAGCAGCGCAAGCCCGACATCACAAAGGCCCGCGCCCTGCTGGACTGGGAGCCCCGGGTGCACCGCTCCGAAGGGCTGCGCATCACCTACGAGTACTTCCGCAACCTGCCTGAGCACGAATGGAGCAAACAACCCAAAGAGTTTAACAGCATTAAATAACCTTCTTTTACCCTTATAGAAACGCACAACAGATGTACGAGCAACTAATTGCCAGACAAGAGAAGCTGGCCGTCATTGGCCTTGGGTATGTGGGCCTGCCCATAGCCCTGGAGTTTGCCCGCAGGATCCCGGTGATCGGCTTTGATATCCACCAAGGCCGTATCGAGCTGATGAAACAAGGCATCGACCCCTCCAACGAACTGGAAAAAGAAGCCTTCGAGGGCTGCGATATCCACTTTACCTCCTCGCTGGAGGAACTGAAGGAAGCGAAGTTCTTTATTGTGGCGGTGCCCACTCCCGTGGACGCCCACAACGTACCGGACCTGACCCCGGTGAAGCGCGCCTCCGAAACGATCGGCAAAGTGATTAAAAAGGGTGACTACGTCGTCTACGAGTCCACCGTCTACCCCGGCTGTACCGAAGAGGACTGTTTGCCCATCATCGAAAAGGGCTCCGGCCTGAAGATGGGCACAGACTTTAAGCTGGGCTATTCGCCGGAGCGCATCAACCCCGGTGACAAAACCCACACCCTGCCCAACATCGTAAAGGTGGTATCGGGCTCTGACGCAGAAGCCCTGGACAACATTGCCAAAGTCTACGAGATCGTGGTCAAGGCGGGGGTGCACCGCGCTTCCTCCATCAAGGTAGCCGAAGCGGCCAAGATCATCGAAAACACGCAGCGGGACCTGAACATAGCCCTGATGAACGAGCTGTCCATCATCTTTGATCGTATGGGCATCAACACCTACGAGGTGCTGGAGGCTGCGGGCACGAAGTGGAACTTCCTGAAGTTCTTCCCCGGCCTGGTGGGCGGCCACTGCATCGGCGTGGATCCCTACTACCTCACCTACAAGGCCTCGGAGCTGGGCTATAACTCGCGGGTGATCCTGGCAGGAAGGTATATCAACGACAACATGGCCTCCTACGTGGCCAAAAAGGTAGTAAGGCACATCATCGCCACCGTACCCGACGTAAAGAACGCCCGGGTGCTGGTGATGGGAGCCACCTTTAAGGAGAACGTCTCGGACATCCGCAACTCCAAGGTGGCCGACGTGGTGCGCGAGCTGCAGGAGTTTTTCTTAAACGTAGACGTGGTGGACCCCCATGCCGACTCCGAGGAGCTCAGGCACGAGTACGGCTTTGGGCTTACCGAAAAGGCCGGCAAGGACTACGACGCGGTGATTGTCACCGTCTGCCATGAGCCCTATGCGGCCCTGGACGGGGAGTACTTTGCCTCCATCACCAAGCCCCATGCCGTCATCGCGGACCTCAAAGGCATCTATAGAGGAAAGATTCACCAACGAAACTACTGGAGCTTTTAACGACTCATGAAGTTTATCAACTGCGATATACAGGGATTAGTGGTTATTGAGCCTACGGTGTTCGAAGACAACCGCGGGTATTTCTTCGAGGCCTACAATAGAGCCCTCTTTGAAAAGAATGGCATTACCACCCAATTTGTACAGGACAATCAATCCAAATCATCCTATGGGGTGATCCGGGGATTGCACTACCAGCAGAACCCTTCGGCCCAGGCAAAGCTGGTCCGGGTGCTGGAAGGCCGTATCCTGGACGTGGCCGTAGACATTCGCAAAGGCTCACCCACCTATGGACAGCACTTCGATATTGAGCTTTCTTCGGAAAACAAGCGTCAGCTCTACCTTCCCGAAGGCTTTGCCCACGGCTTTTCAGTACTGAGCGAAACTGCGATTGTGCTGTACAAGTGCAACGCTCTGTACAACAAGGCCTCTGAAGGGGGTATCCGCTTCGATGATGCGCAGTTGGGTATCAACTGGCAGGTGGATCCTTCGGCAGCTGTGGTTTCTGAAAAGGACCTGGTATTACCCTCATTCAAAGACGCCCTCAACAACTTCGAGTTTTAGATGCAAACCATAATCGTAACCGGATCCAAAGGACAACTGGGGCAGGAGCTGCAACGCCTTGCCCCGGCTTTCTCTTCCTATACTTTTCACTTCTTCGACCGTGCAGAGCTTGACATTACCGATGCCGGGCAGGTGCACAGCATGTTTGCATCCCTGAAGCCTGCATTCTGTATCAACTGCGCCGCCTACACGGCAGTGGATAAAGCCGAGACTGAGCAGAAGATGGCTTATGCCATTAATGCAGAAGGTAGTAAAAACCTTGCTGCTGCCTCTAAAGAGCAGGGCGCCCGCTTTGTACACGTGTCCACCGACTATGTATTTAACGGTAGGGGAGAGCATCCCTATAAAGAAAAGGATCCTACCGACCCGGTGAACCTGTATGGTGCCTCCAAGCTTAAAGGCGAGCAACTGGCCCTGGAAGTTGCTCCCGATTCCGTAGTGATCCGTACTTCCTGGGTCTACTCGGCTTACGGCAACAACTTTGTAAAAACCATGCTACGCCTGATGCAAAGCCGTACCGAGATCAGCGTGGTAGCCGACCAGGTGGGCTCGCCTACCTTTGCCGCTGACCTCGCAGAAACTATTTTACAGATCATCGGCTCGGGCAAATGGCAGGGTGGTATCTACCATTTCAGCAACGATGGCGTCATCTCCTGGCACGAATTTGCCCGCGAGATCCAGCACTATACCCACCTGGATTGCATCGTACATCCCATCAGCACGGAACAATATCCTACTCCGGCAAAGCGGCCGAAGTATTCGGTGATGGACAAGGAGAAGATCCAACAGGTGTATGGCGTCACCCTGGTGCCTTGGCGTAGCAGCCTCTACCGTTGCCTCGACCTGCTGAAGGAAGAAGGCGCTTGGTAAATTGCCGGAACACAGGGCCAATATGAGTAATGAGCGGTGAGTGATGAGTAGAGCCATCACAGCACCGGGACCTTCAATAATCCACGGAATAAGTCCTATCTTCCGCAGATCCGCAATGTCAAAGAACTAAGCCCCCGCCCCTAAAGGGGAGAAGGCCGGTACACAAAGCCATTTGAATAGACACTCTTGCCTATCCACAATAAAGTTCCTCAACACCATCTGCATGGAGAAGTAGGATGGGTCTACAAGGGTCTATACTTCCTATTTCTTCCTATTTTGAGTCTATGAATGAGTGATGAGTGGCATTCCAGAACATAGAACTTAAAACAAAGAACATCCAACCTCTAACAACTATTAGATAAACGGCCGAAGAAAAGGACAGCAGTAACGGAGCATCGAAGCCATAAGAGTAACTTAGACCTTAAATGCCTTCCATGCATAAAATGCTATGGCTGCTGGCTTTCGTTTGTGCCCTTCGAGCCGGCGCTCAATACAGTTACGACCATGAATTGCAACTCACCGAAACCCGCTTCGCCCTGGAATCACAGATCCATGGCCTAAAGTGGGGTTTCCTGTACAATATGGACACAACAGCCCTGGGGATCAATAAGCAGGGATTTATTAGCCTGTACA
>DASWYM010000301.1:0-3702 GCA_036404975.1 Chitinophagaceae bacterium | reverse complement strand
GAGAATATTGGTCCATCCGGCAACGGCCGTAGCGTCCTTACCACTCACTTCCACGTACGGATATTTATCATAATTAGGCTGTCGTCCAGCCAGGTTTCTATTCTCTTTGCTCATATATACACAGGGCCTTTACAGGTTATTTTGAAAACAATACACCGCACCGAGTATTCCTGCCGTATCCTGGAGGTCTGTCACCCTGATGGCTACCTGGCCCCAGGGGGTCCAGGCATGCTTATCCACCTGCTCACGGATATAGGGAAGGATAACATCAGCACTGTTCAGGATACCGCCGCCCAGGATCACCATTTCGGGGTCGTAGGCATGGATATACGTGATGATGCCGGCGGCCCATACCTTCAGGCAATGTTCCCTTAAGCCGGCAGCCACTTCGTCACCATTCTTAGCGGCGGCAAAGAGCTCGCGAAAGTCTACTTCCCTGCCAACCAAAGAACTCTGGGCAAAATGGGGATGCGCTTTGGCCAGGGAGGCAACATTCCACGTAGAAGCTTCCGCCTCCACGCAACCTATATTTCCACAGGTGCACGGCTTTCCATCAAAGCTGACGACAAAATGCCCGCCGAGGCAACCTGCCTGGAAATGCTTGCCGCGCACCAGCTTTCCCTGCATGATCACCGAGGTGCCGATACCGGTGCCGATGGTGACCATCACCAGGTCATCGCACCCCCTGCCTGCCCCGTATTTCCATTCTCCCACAGTGGCCATACGGGCATCGTTATCGATAAAGAATGCGGCGTTCCACCGGTTCCTGTAATAGTCTTCCAGGTCCAGCAAAGGCGCGTCATCGTATTTCTGGTTAGTGGACAATACTCTTTTTGTGTGTGGGTTGACCAATCCCGGGAAAGCCATCGATACGCCTTCTAACCGGGCCACCTCATATTCCTGCAGAAGGCCTCCTATCGCCTCGTCAATCAGCGGGAGGTGGGAAAAAAGGCCCTGCACGGAACGGGCAGAGAGCACCTTTTTGCCCAAGAGCGTATTACCGCTGACCAGGCCGATCTTGATACGGGTGCCACCCAGGTCAATGCCTATATTATGGCTGTTCATGGATCAAAAGGGGTTGTACTGCACCTCTTTTTACCCGGGCCGAGAAGCCTGCAGCCGCAATAGCTTCGTAATTATGCCCGGCGTCCGAAGGCCAACAGGCGCCAAAGCGCAGGATCGCGCTGCCGGTATTCACTACGCGGTGGGCCGTGTATCCTGGGATATAGTGCAGGCTGCCAGGTGTCATCCGTTCGGCGCGGGTATGTCGGTCCTTATCCATCAACAGCAGCAGGCCTTCGCCTTCTATACCCCAGTAGTATTCGGCCCGGTTCTCCACGGCATGAAAGTGCCCGCGGGTCATGAAGTATTCATCCCCCACCATTCCGGGGTACAGGTGCGTGAGACCAAAAAACAGCCCGCCCTCGGTGCCTCCCGCCACCGGCAACCAACTGTCCACTTCATAGACGATTTGGCTGCCGTCCATCTGCCGAAAGCCTGCCGTGTCTCCAAAGACCCCTTCGAGGTCCGCGAGACGCTTGCAGTCGCGCCTGACGCCCTGGCCGCTCAACTGTCCCCCTATAAACGAAACCGGGGGTGTGCTTATCGTTTCTTTCATTCTTTTAGCATTTGTAATAGACAGTGAATAGGAATGACCCTACCTGTCTTTAGGAGGTAAGACACAAGGTTAATTAAACCCTTGTGTCTTACACCAGCCAGAGGCTATGCGTTTTCATCCCGCTTATTTTGCAGGGAATGTAACTTTTCTTAATACCGTTGATCCCATGGGGTACAGCTTTTCTGTTTTCACCTGGCCGCCGTCGTCGAACGGCGCCGACAGGAGATAGTAGGGTTTGTCCCAGGGAAAGTTGTTATTAGCCTCCGGGTTGCGCACGATCTTAAAGTTAGATGCTTTAGTTCCCGCAAGTCTGTATTGCTTAAAGATCCGCTCGGCTAAAGCCCTGTCCTGTGGAAGGAGGTTATACTGGTGAAAACCCGGCTTAAAGGTCTTGGCCGGCTCGCGTACTTCTGCCACAGGCAGGCTGTACACCAGCGGTCCTTTTTTCAGATAGGCTTCGCCATTGACGGCCTGCTCCACTTTGATGTCGCCATCGAAGCTTACCGTTACCTGATCACCGGTTTTCCACTTTTTGGTAACGATATAATAACCGTCCCTGGAGGAGACCTTCGCTCCCCGGGCCTTCACCTTGGCCTTGTCGGCCCAGCCGGGCTTACGGAAGATCAGGGCAAATCGGGCAGGTTGATCAGTAGTGATCTTAAAGGTTACGGTATTTTCAAAAGGATAAGTCGTCACCTCGTTGATGGTAACCTTTGCACCTGCAATGGTAGTGGACACGGAGGAGGGCCCAAAGGCCGTAGCGACCAGCCCTTTCTCGTCATCGGTCTTCATCCACAGGTTGCTCACGAAGTAGGGATACATCTTGGCGGCATTGAGGTTGCAGCAGGCCGGGTTGTTGCTGGCCGAGTGCTGGAAGCGGATGTTGTTGTCCCAGGGAAGGGCCTCAAAGCGGTTATCTATAGACAGGTAGGAGGTGCTGGTAAAATCGGCAAAGCGGGCGCCCTGCGCAGCATTGAACACCAGCCGCTCGATATCATCGGCATAAGAGGCACGGCCCGACTTCTGCAGCCCCGAGAAGGTAGAGATCATCCGCTCGGTCATCGTGCAGAACTCATAGAAGTTGTTGGGGTCGCCGGAACGCTTCTGAACCATCTCGTCGCTCACCAGCGCCCCACCGGGCACCGTTGACTGGCTCAACTTGTAGAAGATATTGTCGAATGCCGTCTTGTACTGGGGCGAATCGGTAAGAGTAGACAACCACAGCACAGCCCGCATATGCTCTACGATATGGGCACCGTGCTCTTTAAAACGGAGTTCTCTTTTCAGCAGGCTATCCATTTGGTTATCGCGGTTGTTGGTGATCTTGCTGGTCGAGTAGTCGTTGTACAGCCAGAACGAAAAATCGGCATAGGCCTTGTCGCCGGTCAGGCGATAGAGCATTTCCATGGGCTCAATCCACATCAGGCCGTGGGCCGTGCCGCCCCCGTCGTTGCCGGGAATATGGAAGTACGACTTCTTACCAGGTCCATAATGCGACATGGTAAGTTTGGCAGCCTTTTCCACGGCCTGGAGCACCTGCTTCTTACCGGTAAACTCGTAATACGCCAGCAAGGCGCCCAGGATGCGGCTTTGCGTCCACAATTCGCCGTTCTCCCCCTTGAGCAGGCCCAGGCGATGCCCTTTCTGGTAGATGCCGATATAGCCATCTTCCTCCTGGTGGCTCAGCACTGACTGCACAATAGAGTCGGCTTTTTGGATCAGTTGCGGGTCACCGGTCAGAAACGCACTGCGTACCACCAGGTCGGCATAATAGCCTTCGTGCTCGCCCCACCACCAGGTGGCTTTACGGATGGTGTAATCACCATTTTTATCAATGGAGAAGTTGGTGACCTTATCTTTTGTGAATACCCGGTTGCGGAGGGTAGGCTGCATTTCCACCAGCGCCGAAGGATAGCCTGTTTTCATATCCCGCAGGATCCCGTTCTTCAGCCAGCCTTCCGGCTTCACCTCGCTCAGGGGAAGCAGCCGGAAGCTTTTTAAATTGATATCATCGTCCACTTTGAAGGCAACAAACAGCAGCAGCAGGGACGGCAGCACTAAAAGCAAACTCTTTTTCATGGCAA
>DASWYM010000300.1:0-12764 GCA_036404975.1 Chitinophagaceae bacterium | reverse complement strand
TGGAGCGGACAGGCCAGCGAGACCGACAGGGTCCAGCGAATTTATATAGCCCGTATGGCCAATCCCTGGACGCTGGAGACCGGCCGCTACCTATTATCCTCGCCTCAGTATACCTGGGAGACGGTGGGTGCGCCACCTGCGGTGAATGAGGGGCCGGAGACCCTGAAGGGCCCTTCCGGCAAAGTCTTCCTGGTCTTTTCGGCCAGTGGTTGCTGGACCGACGAGTATGCACTGGGCCTGCTGTCGCTAAAAGAAGGCGGCGATCCCCTGAACGCTGCGGATTGGACAAAGACCTCCACGCCGGTCTTTTCCAAAGAGCCGTCGGCTTCTGCCTTTGGTCCCGGGCATAACTCCTTTTTCAAATCAGTGGACGGCACCGAAGACTGGATCCTTTACCACGCCAATCCCCAAAGCGGGCAGGGGTGTGGTGATAACCGCAACCCCCGCATGCAGAAGTTTACCTGGAATGCAGATGGTACCCCTAACTTCGGTAGGCCAGTTACCATTGGAACCAATATAGTGAAACCTTCAGGGGAGTAAACGAGTGCGGCCACGTGGAACTAATTTGTATCTACCAAAGAACGCTAAAAGAAGATACCTGTGATGAATAAACAGTCTTGCACTCTTACAATGATTTTTTTATTGTGTCAATTAATCCTATGGGGGCAGACTCATTTTACCAATCCGCTGCTCTCTTCCGGGGCGGACCCCTGGGTGATCCATAAGAAGGGCTTCTATTACTATACACACACAACAGGCCGTAACCTGGTGCTTTATAAAACTACCAGCCTTACCGATTTAAAGAATGCTACGCGTCAGGTCGTTTGGACGCCGCCGGACAGTACGAAGTATTCCAGGGAAATATGGGCTCCTGAACTGCACTATATCCGCAACAAGTGGTATTTCTATTTCGCGGCCGATGACGGCCACAATCGCAACCACCGCATGTATGTACTGGAGAATCGCTCCGCCGATCCTATGCAGGGGGAATGGGTTTTTAAAGGCAAAGTGGCCGATCCTTCGGACAAGTGGGCAATAGACGGATCAGTATTTAAGTACAGGGGCAGACCGTACATGATCTGGTCGGGGTGGGAGGGTGACCGCAATGGGCAGCAGGATCTCTACATCGCCCGGATGGGTAAGCCCTGGACCATCAGGGGGTGCCGCGTGCGCATCTCCAGTCCGGTGCATGCATGGGAGCGGCATGGAGACCTCAATGACGCCGAAAACCCTCGGCACGTAGCAGTAAACGAAGGACCACAGGTGCTGCGCCACGGGAAAAAGCTTTTCATCGTTTACTCAGCCAGCGGTTGCTGGACGGATCACTACTCCCTCGGTCTGTTAACCTTCACGGGACGCCGAAACCTGCTGGACTCCGCTGCCTGGAAGAAAGAGCCTCAGGCGGTGTTTTCTACTTCTGTGCAGGACAGTGTCTTTGCCCCGGGACATAACTCTTTCTTTACCTCTCCCGATGGAAAAGAAGACTGGATCCTTTATCACGCCAACAACGAGCCGGGGCAGGGGTGTGGCCGCATGCGTTCACCCAGGGCCCAGCGCTTTACCTGGAAGGAGGACGGCAGTCCCTACTTTGGCACTCCTGTCAAGCGGGGTGTATTATTAGAAGCTCCATCCCAAAAAAGACAAAGAAGGGTGCTTAATTAACTATAATAAAAACACCGAATCTTCTGTTACCTAAATGCTGATCATAGATCAATGAGCGTTATATTTATCCTTTCTATAAATGCATCAATCCAATAAATGAAAATGAACAAATTTCTACAAGTCCTGGTGGCCTCCTGTGCAGCCTTAGCCGTTGTTTCCTGCAACAGTAACGAAGGCGCAACATCCGCCACCGGAAGTACCAATGACTCTGCCCAGGCGGGCAGCTCTGTTCCCGATCGTGCCAACTTTACCCAAACCATTGACGGGAAACCCACCGATCTGTATGTATTGAAGAATAGCCGCGGCACAACGCTGTGGATAACCAACTATGGTGGTCGCCTGGTTGGACTCCAGGTGCCGGATAAAGAAGGAAAGCTGCGCGACGTCGTTATAGGCCTTAAAACGGTAAAGGAATACACCGATTCTACAGACTCTTATTTCGGCGCGACCATCGGCCGCTATGGCAACCGCATTGCCAAAGCGCAATTCACTTTAGAGGGGCAACAATATAAGCTTGCAGCTAATAACGGTCCCAATTCTTTGCACGGCGGACCAAAGGGATTCCATGCCGTAGTATGGAATGCCCGCCAGCTTAATGATTCTACCCTGGAATTGACCTATCTCTCAAAAGACGGTGAGGAAGGCTTTCCCGGAAACCTCAATGCAAAAGTAATTTATGGGCTTACGGCCAATAATGAAGTGACCATGGATTACGAGGCTACCACCGACAAGCCTACCATTGTCAACCTGACCAATCACGCCTACTTTAATTTGAATGGCGAAGGCAGCGGTACCATCAACAACCACCTGCTGCAGATCAATGCCGACCGCTACACCCCGGTGGATGCCACGCTGATCCCCACCGGCAAGCTGGAGCCTGTGGCCGGTACACCCTTTGACTTTACCAAGCCTACGGCTATTGGTTCCCGCCTTGATACAACCAACAATGTGCAGCTGAAATACGGAAAAGGCTACGACCACAACTATGTGCTGGCCGATCAGAAGTCCGAAAGCCTGCGTCCTGCGGCAACGGTAGTGGGCGACCAGTCGGGTATCGTGATGGAGATCTTTACCCAGGAGCCGGGGCTGCAGTTTTACGGCGGCAATTTCATGCAGGGGAAGAACACGTTCAAAGGCGGCAGCAAAGACGACTTCCGTACGGCCTTCTGCCTGGAGACCCAGCACTTCCCAGATTCGCCCAACCAGCCGCAGTTCCCTTCCACGGTGTTAAAGCCGGGACAGACTTACAAGACCCGCAGTGTCTATAAGTTCTCGGTACAACAATAAACGCGGTAGAGAGCTTATTAAATCATTACCCTGAACCATACGAACCCGTATAAGAGAAAACAGATGAAGAAATCATTAGTGAACCGTACGCGGACAGCTGCCGTGCTGATGGCCTTTTTACACCTGCTGCTTTTGCGTACTTCCGCACAGCAATTGGTGTTGCCGGGCGATTACCCGGATCCTTCCGTAGTAAAGATCGGCGATACCTACTGGGCCAGTGCCACCACCTCCAACTGGATGCCTGCTTATCCTTTGCTGAAGTCGAAGGACCTGGTGAACTGGCAGACCACCGGTGCGGTGTTCAACGTGCTGCCTTCCTGGGTGGATTATTACTTCTGGGCCCCGGAGATCACCTACGACAACGGCAAAGTATACATCTACTATTCGGCGCATAAAAAGGACGGTAACCTGTGCGTGGGCATTGCCTCTGCCGACCGGCCCGAAGGGCCTTACAAGGACCATGGCCCCATCATTTGCCAGCCCGTAGGTTCTATCGATGCGTTCCCCATGCGGGATAAAGACGGCAAGTTGTATATGATCTGGAAGGAGGATGCCAACAGTGTGCGCAAACCCACGCCCATCTGGATCCAGGAGCTCAACGAAGAGCGCACGGCCCTGGTAGGTGAAAAGAAAGAGCTGTTCCGCAACGAAGCTCCCTGGGAAGCCAACCTGGTGGAAGGCGTATCAATGATCCGTCACGACGATTATTTCTATGCCTTCTATGCCGCCGCCGGTTGCTGTGGTGCCGGTTGCTCCTATCAATCAGGGATAGCCCGGGCCAAAAGCCTGCTGGGTCCCTGGGAGAAATATGCAAACAACCCTATCCTTACCAATGAAGGAGGATGGAAGTGTCCCGGCCACGGAACCCCGGTGGAAAAAGACGGGAAGTATTATTTTCTCTATCATGCCTATGATACGGCCGGTGGTGTATACACCGGCAGGCAGGGACTGCTGAAAGAATTTGCCTTTACAGAAGACGGGTGGGTGAGGTTCATCGATGAACAGAGGCCTCCGGTGCAGGTTCCACCCGTGCGGGAAGACGAGTTCCGGGGGCGCAACCTGTCACACCACTGGCAGTGGAACGTATTCCAGGACATCAGTGCCCGCCAGGAGGGCAGCCGCCTGGAACTGAACGCCCTGCCTGGGGCCGGGGGTGCTTTTCTTGGACAGAAGACCTATTCGCTGAACTACCAGGTATTGGCCGAAGTGCACCGCGGAAAGTCGGATGCTGGGGCCGGAATAGCGCTTATTGGTGATGAGAAGAACCTTATAAAAGCGGAGATCAAAGGCAACAACGTGCAGGTGGTGCAGGTAAAAGGCGGCAACGAAACCGTGCTGGCTACCCAACCCATAGGCAACGGTAAGAAAGGTCACCTGCGTATGATCGTGCGCAACGGCAAAGATGTCAGCTTTGCCTACAGCCGCAGTGAAAGTGATTTTGCCGAACTGAATAAGGAACCCATCAATGGGACCTACCTGCCCCCCTGGGATCGAGCCCTGCGCGTAGGAGTAGTGGCCACAGGAGCGCCTGGTACCAAGGCTGTATTCGATGAATTTATCGTCCGGGAGTTAAGTGATTAGAAGGGTTCAACCCAAACACCGCATACTAAAGGCAACCTTACCGGGTTGCCTTTTTCTTTGCCTCTTTTTCTTTGCTCCCGATTGCGTTTTCTATCCTATATTGGATATAAATAATTTTCACCATGCTTTTCCCCTTTAGACGAAGTCTTATCGCTTCGTGCCTGCTGCTGGCTGTGGGTCAGGTAAACAGCCAGGGAACAATGTTGTTGCGACAACCCACTGTAAGTAATTCTTCCATCGTCTTTGTACACGCCGACGACCTGTGGGCTGTAGGCCGCGAGGGCGGTGAAGCCCTTCGTATTACCAGTGCCATCGGCACCGAATCCAACCCGCGGTTCAGTCCCGACGGTAAATGGATCGCCTTTACCGGGCAGTACGACGGCAACACGGACGTTTATGTGGTACCGGCCGAAGGGGGCGACCCCAAACGCCTGACCTGGCACCCGGGACCCGACGTTACACAATCATGGACCCCGGACAGTAAATACGTGGTCTTTACATCGGATAGGGAAGGATACCCCACGGCTAACACCAAGTTCTTCAGGGTGGCCATCAACACGGGTACGCCCGAAGCTATGGCCCTGCCCTTTGGGTGGGCAGGATCGCTGTCCGAAGACGGGCAAACCATGGCCTATCAGCCTTACCGGTTCTGGGATCCTGAATGGCGCAACTACCGTGGTGGCCAGGCCAACCCGGTCTGGATCACGAACCTGAAGACGATGGAAACCGTGAAGACCAAACAGGGTGACCGCGAGCGGCATACCGCTCCTGTGTGGCACAAAGGCATGCTATATTTCTTATCCGAGCAGGACTATGCCAGCAATGTATGGTCGTACAATCCAAAGACCAAAGAGCAAAAGCAGCTGACCTTCCATAAGGACTTCGACGTAAAGAACCTGGCAGCCGGGGGCGGAGTGCTGGTTTACGAGCAGGGCGGCTACCTGCACGCTTACGATATTGCCGGCGGCAAGGCCAAACAATTAGCCATTAATGTACGGGGCGACCTGAACTGGGGACGCCCCCGATGGAATAATATTCCCGCGAGCGCCCTGCAGAATGCAAGCCTTTCACCCACCGGCAAAAGGGCCCTTTTCGAGTACCGCGGCGAGATCTTCTCGGTGCCCAAGGAAAGCGGCGACTGGCGCAACCTGTCCAACTCGCCCGGGGCGGCCGACCGCTACCCGGCCTGGTCACCTGATGGTGGAAAGATCGCCTGGTTCTCCGACGCCAGCGGCGAGTACAGCCTGGTAGTAGCCGACCAGTGGGGCAGCAATCAAAAGAGTTATGCCATTCCCAATAAAAAGTTCTACTACTTCCCGGTGTGGTCACCCGATTCCAAACACATTGCCTTTACCGATACGGACTACAACCTGTGGGTGCTGGACCTGGCCAGCGGTACACCAAAGCTGGTCGCCACGGACCGGATTGCCCATCCCAACCGGACGTTGAAGCCGGCCTGGTCGCCCGACAGCCGCTACGTTGCCTATGCGCAGATCATGGAGAACCAGTATAAAGCGGTCAAGATCTACAGCCTGGAGACCGGCAAGAGCATGCAGCTGACAGATGGTCTTTCCGACGCCGTCGACCCGCAATGGGACGAGAACGGTAAATACCTCTATTTCCTGGCCAGCACCGACTACGCCCTGGGAACAGGCTGGCTTGATATGAGCTCCTACAATTATCCTGTGACACGCGCCCTTTACCTGGCTGTGCTGAATAAGACCACCCCGTCGCCCTTCCAACCCAAGAGCGATGAAGAGCCGCTACGTCCCGGAGAGGAGCGTAAGGAAACCCCTGCCCGCGACACCACCAAGGCACTGCCCGCCAAGGTGCCGGGCGTACGGGTGGACATTGACTTTGATGGCATCGGCCAGCGCATCATTGCCGTAGACGTGCCGGTGCGAAACTACTCGGGCCTTATAGCCGGTCCCGAAGGCCACATCTTTTATACCGAAGTGGTACCTAACGAACAGGGGGTAGTGTTGCACCGCTACAGCACTAAGGACCGTAAGGCTGTGGAATTTGCCCGTGGTGTGCAATCGGCGGCCACCAGCTTCGACAGGAAGACGCTCCTGTACCGCAATGGTCTCAACTGGATGATGGTCAGTGCCGTGCAGGGTGCTCCCAAGCCCGGCGACGGGCGCATTCCCACCGATGGTATGCGTGTGTACGTAGACCCGCAAAAAGAAGCGGAGCAGATCTTCCGTGAAGGGTGGCGCTACCAGCGCGATTTCCTGTATGTGAACAACGTGCACGGTGCTCCCTGGAACGAAGTGTACAACTGGTATAAGCCCTGGGTGGCGCACGTAAAGCACCGCTCCGACCTGAATTACATTATTGATATCCTGGGTGGTGAAGTGTCCGTCGGCCACTCCTATACTTCGGGTGGCGACTTCCCAGAAGTGCCTTCCATCCCGGTGGGCCTGCTGGGAGCCGATTACACCACCGATAACGGACTTTTCCGCATTAAGAAGATCTATACCGGCGAGAATTGGAACCCCGACCTGCGCTCTCCGCTCAGTGGCCCGGGCATCAACGTAAAAGAAGGGGAGTACCTGCTGGAAGTGGACGGACGCTCTTTAACGGCAGACATGAACATCTACAGTCTTTTTGAAGGGCGTGCCGGACGCCAGGTAAAGATCCGGGTAAACAGTAAGCCGTCCCGTGATGGCTCGCGTGAAGTGACCGTCGTGCCCATTACCAGCGAAGCTGGCCTGCGTTCCCGCGCCTGGGTGGAAGGCAACCGCCGCAAGGTGGACCACCTCTCCGGCGGCAAGCTGGCCTATGTGTATGTGCCCAATACCGGCCAGCCGGGTTACACTTATTTCAACCGCTATTATTTTGCCCAGCAGGATAAGCAGGGTGCCGTCATCGATGAACGCAACAACGGCGGCGGCTCTGCTGCCGACTACATGATCGACGTGATGAGCCGTAAGCTCCAGGGCTATTTCAACAACCGCGTGGAAGGGCATAAAGTATCCACTACGCCTATGGCCGGCATCTGGGGGCCGAAGGTGATGATCATTAACGAGAATGCCGGCTCCGGGGGCGACCTGTTGCCTTACATGTTCCGCAAGATGAACCTGGGCCCGCTGGTGGGTACCCGCACGTGGGGAGGACTGGTAGGAACCTGGGATACGCCACCCTTTATTGATGGCGGCCGCATGGTTGCCCCGCGTGGCGGCTTCTTCGACACCGAGGGCAACTGGGCGGTGGAAGGAGAGGGTGTAGCTCCTGATGTGGAAGTCTTCCACGATCCTAAGGCCATTGCCGAAGGCCGCGACCCGCAACTGGAGCGTGCTGTGCAGGAGGCCCTGAAGCTGATGCCCACCCAGGGAATACAGCTGAAGCCGGAGCCTGCACCACCGGTCCGTTATAAGCGTCCTGCCTAACCTGCAGTAAAAACTATAAACGAAATGCCCCGGTAAGCTACCGGGGCATTTCGTTTATATGCCCACTTATAAGCATCTATTTTGCTAGCGCAGGAACCGGTAGGTCCACTTCACCAGGAAGGAGTTGCGTGCCTGATCGGCAAAGGCGTTGTCCACCAGGCTCTGGGCCAGCGGGGTGTGCAGATCGGCAAACGCATCGGGGGTATTGCCCTGCGACCATACGAGGTAGAGTTCCGAGCCGGCCCTGTACTCCCAGCGGGCTATGAGGTTGGATCGGAATTGAACAAAGTTGAAGTCAGGGGCATTGAAATGGAAATCAGCTGTGCCGTCGCTGTCTAAGTCCACTTCGTAGCGGCCATTAGTAAAAGCCACCTGGCCAGGGGCAAAGGCCCGGAACCGGTTATCCAGGTCTTTGGCCAGCGGGTCGGCTACGTAGGCAAAGTTGCTATACAGAGGCCGGGTAATGAACGGCTGACCGTAGTACTGCACCGTGAGGTCGGGAGTGATATTATAACTTAACCTGCCGGTAAAGCGCAGGGTCTTTTGGTCCACCTGGCTGACTACGGTATGAATAGTGTTATCGGTATGGTAGTGATTGGTGACGAACTGGTCCTGGCGGCGCCAGTTTTTGCCGTAGCTGCCGCTCAGGCTGATACGCAGGGCATCGAGCGGCTGCAACGAAAGGGACAATGAATAGTCGCTTAACTTCATGCTGTTGTCCTCGCCCCAGAAATGAAAGCCCTGGAGGCTGGCGTAAACCTTTTTCCGCGTGTCGGTGGTCACATAGGCATTGTGGCCGATACCTGCCAGGCGTCGTAGAGAAGAGGCCCCGCGCAGGGCGTTGTTCGACACGTCATAAGGGTTCCAGGTAGCCCCGGTGCCTACCTGCCAGTTGTTCTTGAAGGCTGCGTGCGAGTTAAAGTTGAATGCCTGGTAAATGAACTTGCCGCTATAGTCCCAGCGCGACCAGTGGTTGTAGTTCAACTGGGCATAGCGGAAGATCGAGAAGGCTTTTGGATAGCGCAGGCCCACCCAGGTAAAGTGATTGATCTCATTGGCGGTCAGCATAAAGCCAATATCATTGAGCTCCAGCCCCGGCGAGCGCAGGGTAACGCCCGTTTCAAAGCGCAGCACCTGTCCCAGCGGGCCGCCTTTGCCGCCACTCCTTCCAAAACGGAAGGTGCCGCCCATGCCTGAAAGCGACGTGCGGCTGCTGTCCACCGATACTTCGGGAGCATTGGGGCGCTGAAAGAGGTGCTCAAAAGAGGTCTGCGTGCGCAGGATGGCTTCTTTGGTGCCGGCCACACGACTGAACACCAGGTTGCCGCGCACATACCAGGAGCGGTTCTTCCACTGGTGCAGGAAATCTACCCCCCCGCTGTAAGCACTGCGGTGTAACCGGTCGCTCATGCCACCCTCGCGCTGCACCCCGGTCAGGATGCCGCCGATCACGGTGTTGCCGCCCTTGATATCTTTTTGCAGGCGGCTCACAAAGAAGTTGGTCAGCGGCTCCACCAGCTCTTTGCGTCGGTCGCCACTATTGTCTATAGTCGCCATCTCGCGCTGGGTAATGCTTTCCAGTACACCGATGCTCCAGCCGTCCTTGGTCTTTCCACTGAACTTAGCGGCGCCCAGGATCGAAGTATTCTGTGGCAGGTTGGCATACTCGCCGTTGCGCAGGTCGGGATAACCATGGGGTGAGCCGCCAATGCGGCGCGAGTAAAACAAGAGGTCGGAATCGTAATCGCCACCGGCATACGAACCGGTAAGCTGGTAGTCGAAGATGTTGCGGCTCTCGATAAAAAAAGGCCGGCGCTCTTCAAAGTAGTTCTGGTAGCCGTCGATGCGCACTTGCGAAGGGTCGGCCTCCACCTGTCCAAAGTCGGGATTGATGGTGAAGTCCAGGATCAGGTCGTTGGTTACGGCATATTTGCCATCCACGCCCCCGGATACGTGCGTGTCAAAGCCTTTGGCAAAGGGATTACCCGCCTGCTCCTTGTAAGTGTCGGCCTGCGCGGTCACGTAAGGGGCGATCTCTACCTGCCGGTGCACGGGGATATTTTTCAGCCCGTGCAGCTCGCCAAAGCGACTCACCCATACGCCGGAGTTTTGTGGGATATACTGCCAGTGCGACCGTTCTGCTTTGCGAAAGAGGTGCCGCATCACCTGCAGGCCCCACACTTTGTCTGGGTCGTTGCCGTAGCGCAACTGGCTGAAGGGGATCTTTATTTCGGCCGTCCAGCCCTTGTCGTTCACCTGGGTCTCACCAAACCAGATGGGGTTCCAGCTGACGTCCCAGTTGTTGCCGTCGTTGGACACAAATTCATCGCCGCGCACTCCCGATGCGGACAGGGTAAAGGAAAAGGCGGTACGCTTGTCGTGGTAGGAGTCGATATTTACTTCCACCAGGTCGCCGGGGAATTCATCACGTCGGCCCATACGCTTCACAATAGAGTCCGGTGCTGAGTCATGAACAAGGAAAGCAAGGTACAAGAACTTCTCGTCGTATAGGACCTTGAAACTGGTAGGCTGTGAGGGGGCCTGTCCTTCATGGGGCTGCTGCTGGGTAAAGGCGCCTGCCCACTCCACAGCATTCCAGGCTTCTTCCGATGGAAGGCCATCGAGCTCTATAGCTCCCCTGAGTGGTTGGGTAATATACTTTTTACGTTCCGGTATCGTGTCGGCGGGGTTACTAAAGGCCGCCCCGCATAGCAAGCTCAGAAGTAAGGTCAGCAGGAAGGGTTTTCTCATGCGCAATGTTAAGCAATGGCGCCCTTGCAGCTCCTGCAAAGTTGAACAGTGGTGAGGGATTTTTATGTCCGGCAGAAACCTTGGGTGGAATTTCAGCTCATCCACTATTTGTAGGTCCCCTTATTTATCCGCCAGCTCTATCCACACCGGCGCATGGTCGCTGCTTTTTTCCCATCCGCGCACGTTGCGGTCTACACCGCCTGCCTTAAGCCGCTTAGCCAGGTCGGGTGAGAGCAGGAAGTGATCGATGCGCAGGCCGGCGTTGCGCCCAAAGGCGTTGCGGAAATAATCCCAGAAGGTATAAATGGTCTCGCCGGGATAGAGCTTGCGGAGGGCATCAGTCCACCCCTGCGCTACCAGTTTACTGAACGTCTCGCGCGACTCGGGGCGAAACAGGGCGTCCTCTACCCAACGCTGGGGCTTGTAGACGTCCGCCTCCGTAGGAATGACGTTATAGTCGCCGGTCAGCACGACGGGTTTGCCGGAGGCCAGCAATTCTTGGGCATGGCCATCAAAGCGCTTCATCCACTGCAGCTTGTAATCGAACTTGGGCCCGGGAGCCGGGTTGCCATTGGGCAGGTATAGGCAGCCCACCAGGATACCGCCGACCCGGGCCTCGATGTAGCGGCTGTGCGTGTCTTCGTCATCACCGGGCAGCGCGCGCCGCACTTCTGCGGGCTCACCGATGCGCGAGAGGATGGCCACCCCATTCCAGCTTTTCTGCCCGTGCCACACGGCACTGTAGCCCGCTTCTTCAATGGCTTGCAGCGGGAACTTCTCCTGCGGGGCTTTTAGTTCCTGGAGGCACACCACATCCGGTGCCGATTCCTTCAGCCAGCGAAGCAGTACGGGCAGGCGGGCACCAATGCCGTTGACGTTGTAGGTGGCTATTTTCATAACAGAGTTGCGGGGTTTTATTCTCCTGTGAAGCTATAAAATCAATGCCAGTAAATAGAATCACCTAAAATGGCCTGGTACACTCAGTCATGAGGAGCCAAAAAGATAAGAAGCCTAATTAAAGTCAGGCGGCAGGACTGATAGTGGTTTCCTGTTTCCCGGGTGGGGTGTTGTAACTTGCGGCCCAATGTAACAGCAAGGGCTTTGTCCTGCATCCGGTTTACCTTAACGAAGGCAGGTCCCGGTAAAGACGGCAGGCAGGTGGTCGTATAATGGGAGGCGTGATCGTATGGATAACTTTATTCTTATTGCATTTTGTATGGCAGCGGGTATGCTCTTTAAGACCATGCGCTGGATACCCGCCGACGCACATAAGAGCATCAATATCTGGGTACTCTACGTGGCCCTGCCGGCGGCATCGCTCCGCTACATCCCTGACATTAAGTGGTCGGGCCAGATGCTGCTGCCGGTAGCTTCCTCGGTCATTGTATGGATGGGAAGCTGGTTCTTTATGGAGGCCTACTGCCGCTACAAGGGCTACAGCCAGCGTTCGCGCAGCTCGCTGGAGCTGGCCAGCGGCTACAGCAACACTTCTTTTGTCGGCTTCCCGCTGGTGGTGGCCTACCTGGGCGAGCAAAGTATGAGCATAGCCGTTATCTGCGACCAGAGCATGTTTATCCTCTTCTCCATTGCCGGCGTTATCGCTGCTGTGAAGGGGGGAGGCGCAAAGGAGGGCACTGTCAGTACGGCTATGGTGCTCCGGCGTCTGGTTACTTTTCCACCGTTTATTGCATGCATGCTGGCCCTGGTGTTGTCTCCCGTTGTCGACCTGTCGCCGACGGCCCCTTTCTTCGAGAAGCTGGCACTAACCGTAAGCCCGCTGGCCCTATTTTCCGTGGGCCTGCAGCTGAAGTTTAAAGGCTGGCGCCAACAGATCCCGCAGATCTCCATGGCCTTGTTCTACAAGCTGCTGGTCGCCCCGGCATTGGTGCTGGGTGTGGTGTTAGCAATAGGGATGAAAGGAGCTATACCGGCCGTCAGCGTATTGGAAGCCTCCATGCCTGCGCTGGTGACCTCGGGCATTGTTGCCGAGCAATATCATCTGAACACCCGCCTGGTCAATCTTATTATCGGGGTGAGCATTGTAGTGGGCTTACTTACCACGGCCTTCTGGAACGGGGCCTTACACTGGCT
>DASWYM010000299.1:0-3215 GCA_036404975.1 Chitinophagaceae bacterium | reverse complement strand
AGGAGTTCCGAGTAATCATCCTTATGGGTAAGCTTGGCCCGCTCAACTATTTCGTTCAGCTTAGTATTGGCATTATAGAAATAGTTGTAATGCGTAGTAGTGTTCTGAAAAAACCGGCGGGTGGCTTTCAGCTTCTTATCCTGCGACTGTTCGGCCTTCAGCTGGCGGTTGTCATACGGTTCCGGTTTTTTAATATCCACCTGGTACCCCAGTTGAGCAAACAGGGGCTGGGCAGTCAACAAGGCAATCACAAAACTGACAACAACATATTTATGGCGGCTAATTCGCATATACAAAGTCGCAAACTACTTTAGTATAAACTGATTTTCAAATATTTTAGTATAAAATGTAGCACATTTTTTGAACGGGAGGAGCTCTTTAAGCTACCTTTAAGCCCCTAAACATTTTCTATGGCAAAACTCGATGCCGGTACCACCCTGAAGCGTTTGCGCAACCGGTACCGACTCGTCATAATGAACGATGACACTTACGAGGAAGTGGTTACTTTCCGCCTCTCCCGTATGAGTGTTTACATAGCCTTCAGTACCATTTTTGTCTTACTGGTCGGATTAACCGTGGCATTAATTGTATTTACGCCACTTAAGTACTATATTCCCGGCTACGGAAGTGCCAGCATCGGACGCGAGTACCGCCAGCTGAAATACGTGACCGACTCCCTGGAAAAGCAGGTGCACTACCAGGATCGGTATATTAACGACCTGAAAAAAGTACTCAGCGGTGATATGACCATCACCCTGGATACCACTAAGCTGGATGTTCCCGGGGATGAATATGTAAACGATTAAACCACAATATTCTATGTTTAACAAAGAAAAAAACGGAACCATGGACCGTACCAATGGAAACAGCGCCACCCTCATTAGTGCCGGAACTACCCTGACCGGTGATATCACCAGCGACAACGACCTGCGTATTGACGGCACCATCCGGGGCAATGTGTACAGCACCGCCAAAATCATTATCGGCTCTACCGGCTTTGTGGAAGGTAACATCGATGGCCAGCAGGCCGATATTACCGGCAAAGTTCAGGGCAACATCACGGTGAAGGAACTGCTTCAACTGAAGGGCCAGTGCAACGTCCAGGGTAATATCACTGCCGAAAAGCTGCAGATAGACCCTTCAGCTACCTTCAATGGCCAGTGCCAGATGGCCGGCAAGAGCAGTACGGCTACCGTGCAAAAGAAAAAGAATGAACAACTCGCAGAAGCCAAAGCCAACTAAAGGCGGCAATGACCTGCTGCGCTATGCCGGCCTGGGCGGACAAATCTTTGTATCGCTGGGGCTGGCAGTTTTTGCCGGCTATAAGGTGGACAAGTGGGTCCGTTCTCCCATACCTTTGCTGGTCTGGATCCTGCCGCTGGCTGTGCTGAGCATGATCATCTATAAACTTATAAAGGATACGTCAAAACGAAAGAACGCAGATGTCAAGAAATAGAAGGGGCTTTTTACCGATCGTGATCTTATTTGTCCTGCTCAATGCCTTTTTTATTGTGGGCAGGAGCCTGCTGGAGCGCTGGGGCGCCAGCCAAGATGTACTCATCTGGGGGAACCTTCTACTGTTTGCGCTCACAATGATCTCATTTATTGTTGCCCAAAAGGGATTAAAGAGCACCAATCCCCATGCTTTTGTGCGTTCGGTGTATGGAAGCATCATGCTCAAGCTCTTTGTCAGCCTTATAGCTGCTTTTGTCTATATATTTCTTACCCGGAAGGAGTTGAATAAACCGGCCTTTTTTTCCCTCATGGGGTTATACCTCGTATATACCTTTCTTGAAGTGTCCACCTTAACCCGGATGTTGAAGCAGAGAGCCCATGGCTAAGAAAGAAGCACCGATCAATCACCTGCAGCACTTTCTTCCCCCCAATACTTTTGAAGCAGTGTACCGCTACCTGCAGCAATACCAGGTTCACCTGACGGTAGCCCGCGAACGGAAAAGCATCCTGGGCGACTATCGCCACCGCATCCCCGGTAAAAACCACCGGATCAGCGTGAACGGCAACCTGAATCCATATGCTTTCCTCATCACCCTGTTGCACGAACTGGCCCACCTGCTCACGTTCGAGCAGTATGGCAATTCTGTCGCCTCTCACGGTCGCGAATGGAAGGCCATCTTCGGCAAGCTGCTGGCCCAGTTCATCGAGCACAATGTATTTCCCCCCGATATTAAGAAGGCCCTGCTCAATTCCCTGCACAACCCGGCTGCCTCTTCCTGCGCCGACGAACTGCTGTTGCGTACCCTGAAGAAGTATGATGAAAAAGTAAGCCACCTGAAGATGGTGGAGGACGTGCCGCACGCCGCCCTGTTCCAGACCCATGACGGTAAAGTGTTCCGGAAAGGGGAGAAGGTGCGCAAGCGCTTCAAGTGCGTCGAGGTCAAGACCGGCAAGCTCTACCTCTTCAGCCCCGTCTACGAAGTGCAGGTTCTCGATGGCCAGGGAAATGTGGCCTGAGAGGAAGAGGGATTAGGGATTAGGAGTATCAGAATGACCCAATGACTTGATGACCAATGACTCTTCTCGCAGCTAGAAGCTTTTCAACATCCATAGGTCGCAGCCAAAATGGCCGGACTCACCCATCGGTGCATTAAGGTATTCAAAGCCAAACTTAGCGTAAGTGTTCAGGGCCTGCTGCAATTCGGGCATGGTCTCCAGGTACACCTGCCGGTAGCCATAGTCTTTAGCAAAATCAAGGCTCTTTTGGATCAACGCACTCCCCTGGCCAATGCCCCTTACCTGCGGCAGGAGGTACATCTTTACCAGTTCACAGGTGCCTTCAGGCAGGCCGGCCGTGGGATAGATGCCCCCGCCGCCAACGATCACACCCTGGTATTCCGCCACGTAATACACCGAGCCGGGCACCGCGAACACGTCCGACAGGCGGTCCGTGGTCTCGTCGTAGTATACCGTTCCCGGCTTAGCCGCACCAAATTCCATCAGGGTGGCGCGGATCACCCTGGCCAGTGGAGCATTGTCCCGTGGCTCAATGGTTCTGATCTGTACGTCGGTAACCTCAGGCTTCATTTCAAACTATAAAGAGTCGCAAAGTAAAGGATTCTATACAATGAAAAGACCTGCCTTGTTCGACAGGTCTTTTCTATTATGTTACCACTCCATGAAGTGGCCATCGTCTCACCTCTCACGTCTCACGTCTCACGTCTCACCTTTCACGTCTCACGTCCTCAGCTCACCGCCTT
>DASWYM010000298.1:0-2490 GCA_036404975.1 Chitinophagaceae bacterium | reverse complement strand
CGCACCTTGCCCAGGATGTTCTTATTGACCACTACCACGTTCACACCGGCAGAGCCGATGTTTTTCTGCGCCCCGGCGTAAATGAGGTCAAAGCGGTTAAAGTCGACCTGGCGGCTCAGGATGTCGGAGCTCATATCGGCTACCAAGGGCACCCCTTTTTCGTAAAAGAGCGACAGGTCGGGCCACTGGGTGCCGTAAACGGTATTGTTGGTGGTCAGGTGCAGGTAGGCGGACGAGGGGTTTACCTCAAACTGCTTGGGCAGGTAGGTGTAATTCTCCGCCCTGGAGCTGCACACCACGTCCACATTACCAAAGAGTTTGGCTTCTTTAATGGCCTTGGCGGCCCAGATGCCGGTATCGGTATAGGCAGCGGTGGCGCCCTCATCGAGCAGGTTCATGGGCACCTGGAAGAACTGCGTGGAAGCTCCGCCGTGCAGGAAGAGCACTTCGTGGTCGCCGTCCAGGTTCATGAGTTCCCTGAGCAGGGCCACTGCTTCGTCTATCACTGCCTGGAAGGTCTTGGTGCGGTGACCGATCTCCAGGATGGAAAGCCCGGTTCCGTTGTAGTCGAGCAGGCCGCGGCTGGCCTCTTCAAAGACTTCGCGGGGAAGAATAGAAGGCCCGGCGCCGAAATTATGCAGGATGGTTTTTTCCTGTACTGTCATGGATGGAGGGTTTTAGAGTGTAAATATCCGTACTTCCACCGGAACACCGTCCAAAACACCCAAGTTATCCACCACCGGCCATCGCTGCGCCCCTCCACTCCTCAAAGGGAGGGCACCGGGGCTTTCCGCCAACTGAAAGCCCCGATACGCTCTATGCAGTACCCTCCCTGCGCTAGCCTAAAATAAATCATCCGCTATGTCTTCCCTACTCTCCCAAAAGCCCATGGACCTAATGACTCAATGACCCATTGACCATTCTCGGCTTCCCCCACTCAGTACTCATTCCCCCTCACTTCCCCGGCACCAGCTTGTACACTTTGCCGGTGGTGCCGCCGGGCCCTACCATGCTGGAGACCGTCACGTACAATTCCCCTTTCCGATCCTCGCCAAAGCCTTTAAGGAAATGCCCCAGGTCATTGGGAAAGCTTTCCAGTTCCAGCTCTTCAAAGTCCCAGGCACTGTGGTGCGAGGGGGTGGCCACAAACAACTCGGCGTCGGGAGTAGAAGGGTTCTGCGAGAAGGTGCCAAAGACGTAGCGGCCATGCAGTCCCCGGATGGTATGCCCTCGGTAGACGTTGCCGCCTATGACGGTGGTGGCCCTGCCCCCCTGCGGATTCTGAAAGTTGTTAAGCTCGATAACGGGGTCGATGAGCCGGTTCCCGAACACATCCTCATCGGGGCAGTCGGGCAGTGTGGTGGTATTAACGGCCGCATTGAAGCAGTGGCGGCCTTCCTTTACATTCCAGCCGTAGTTGCCGCCCCGCTCAATCACGTTAATCTCCTCGTAGAGCACCTGGCCGGCATCGCCCGCATAGAGCTTGCCGGTGCCTTTGAGGTCAAAGGAGAAACGGTAGGGGTTGCGCAGCCCGTAGGCCCAGATTTCGTCCAGCCCGGTCTTGCCCACAAAGGGGTTGGAAGCGGGAACGGTATAGGGTTTTCCGCTGTTGACGTCGATGCGCAGGATATTGCCAAAGAGGTTGGCTTCAATGTCCTGGCCGTTGCCGCCGGCATTGACCTCGTACCAGTCCTCCACGTGGCCGGGCGCCACGTCATTGGCCCGTCCGCCATCGCCGATGGCAATATAGAGGTAGCCATCAGGACCAAAGGCCAGGGTGCCGCCGTTGTGGTTGCCCTGTGGGTCGTTTAGCTCTAGGATAAGGGATTCGGAGTTCTTGTCGGCCAGGTGCTTGTTGGAAGAAACCCGGTATTCGACAATACGGCTGTGGTTGTTCCAGGCCACACCGGGTTCGGGGCCACCCGGGTTGGGAGGCGCCTGGTAATACACAAAGAACCGCCCGTTCTTTTCATAGTCGGGGTGAAAGGCAAAGCCAATCAGCCCCCGCTCATCAAAGGCCGGGTTGAGGGTCACCAGTTTGTCGCTGATGTCCAAGAAGGGCTGGGGGCGCATCTGGCCGTTCTCCTCCACGATCCAGATCTTGCCCACCTGGTCGTGGATAAAGAGGCGCTTGCTGCCATCGGGCGCCTCCTGAACGCCCAATGGAGAGGCCAAGCCCTCGGCAATTAACTTCATGTCCACGGCTCCCAGCTCGTCTTTGGGATCTTTAACACAGCCGGAGAGCAACACAGCGAAAACAAGGGTAACCGTGCAGGCAATGGTTGCGTAGGTGCTTTTACTCATAGCTCAATGTTTTAGTGAAGAATAAATTGGTTTGCGGCAGGCCATGGGGCCGCTAATGGGACCGGATCCGGCGGACCGGGACAGCCGCTTCCATAAGGAGGGTTTTACAGCCGTGCTCAGCAGGATGAACTCCCGCTACAAACAGGATACAAGACGACCAGGTCTGGAAAGTAAATACGGCAAGTG
>DASWYM010000297.1:0-3315 GCA_036404975.1 Chitinophagaceae bacterium | reverse complement strand
GCCCAGGGCCTGCTGACCAATAAGTACCTCCACGGTGTACCCGATGACTCCCGGGCCGCCAGCGGAAGGGGCAATGGAGCCCTGGAAGCTGCTGCCATTACCGAAGCCCTGCTGGCCAAGGTGCGGCACCTGGACGGTATTGCCCAGCGCCGTGGCCAGTCCCTGGCACAGATGGCGCTGGGGTGGATATTGAAGGACCGCCGGATCACGTCGGTAATCGTAGGTGCCAGCCGGCCGGAGCAGGTAATCGACTCTACCCAGTGCCTGGAGAATTACTATTTCTCTGAGGAAGAACTGGAGGAAATCGAAAGCATTATCGGCCAGAGAAAAGGGGTAAGCTGATCTGTATAGCGTCTAACAAGCTCATCTGTAGTACTACGTGGGAGTTTCAGCTAAACGGGGAATGGATGGGTTTGGTCCCTTTTTTGCCGAAATACTGTAGATTTAATCATTACTAACCATAAAACGAAAACATATGGCAGAGGTTCAGCTTACGGCTTATAACGTAAAAACAAAGGAAAAGAACGTTCCTATACAGGACGCGGTAATTACTAAGACAGCAAAAGGAGCCTACATGGTGCAGGGGCACGATGGTAAAGGAAATAAGCTGACTACTTTATGTAACGAGGAAAAAGCATTGAACGCCATCAAAGCCGGCGTAGCCAAGCAGGGTTGGTAAAACGATACTTTCCCAAATGAAAAAGGTGTAGCGTGACTGCTACACCTTTTCTTGTTTTAAATCGTTCGGCTTAAAGCTTATGCAGCTTAAAGAACTCCTTGCGGCCGTTCACCACGGTTTGCAGCATATAGATGCCGGGTGCAAAGGTGGCTGGAGAAAGATCCACTTCCAGCCGCTGCACCGCACCCGACCCCTGCCTGCGGTATTGCTTCACGAGGCGCCCTCTTGTGTCATAAACATTCGCCTCCAGGTGTTCGGAAGGCGCCGCCTGGTAGAGCATATAAAACTTGCCGGGAGACGGGTTGGGGTACACCGTCCAGGTACTGGCGGGGAATTCCACCATGCGGGTATCCGAGTAAGTAAAGCTGCCGTCAGCAGACAATAGCTTTAAGCGATAATGACGTTTGCCCGTCTTCACCGGCTCGGTATCTATAAAAGTGTATTGTTCTCTCGGGGCATTGCTACGCCTGGCTACTACTTCGCCAATCTTTACAAACTGCCCCCCTGCCAGGGCTTCATCACCTCTGGCAAGTTCCAACTCATAACGGAGGATTGTGGTTTCCTCCTCTGTTGTCCAGTTGGCCTGCACGTCCTCCATCCCTTTTCTGTCTGCAATAAAGGTTATTAGCTTCACTGCAATAGGATTAACCGTGATGGAAGTGGTTGCCTGAGCGGAGCACCCCTTGGTATCGGTGTAGGAATAAGTGAGTGTATGGGTGCCGATGCCTGCTGTTGCAGGAGAAAACACGCCGTTGGTCACTCCCGGTCCACTCCAGGTGCCTCCGGCGGGCTGTGCACCACTTAAGGAGACAGCAGCGCCATTGATGCTAATGGGTGCTAAATCCGGTATGGCAATAACAGGCAGCGGGTTTACGGTGATGGAAACGGTAGCCACGGCATTGCAGCCGTCGGTGCCTGCATAGGTGTAAGAAAGCGTATGGGTGCCGGCGCCTGCCTGGGCCGGGTTGAATGTTCCGCCATTCACGCCCACGCCACTCCAGGTACCTCCCAATGGAGCGGCCGACAGGGCAACCTCAGCTGCGCCTACACAAACGGCTGCCAGCGCCGGTATCTGAACAGAAGCCAGGGGTGTCTGTCCGTTGGCACCGCCGTTATTGAGCCAGAACTCCGAGAAGTCCTTTACCTTGAATTCAATGTAGTAGCCTTTCTGAAACGGTACCACCGCTACGTTCCGCCCCCAGGTAAAGGACCAATTGTTGGCCCTGGCATTATCGCAGATCTCGCCGTTTTCTTTGCTGTCGTCGGGATCACTGTATTTCGATACCCCCAACTCATAAGCACTACCAGGTTTAGCACAATCACTGCAGCCCGTAGCTGCCACCAGCGCTTCGCTTTCACTGTCCGGGAAATACATCCGCACGCTGACCGAATCACTCAGCGAAGTGGTCTGTGGCTTAATGGTAATATTACGGTTGTGGTAATACTGTTTGTTGGTGTTGCGCACCGACCCGGAATGGATATAGCCCTGCACCTCTGTAGCACCTAAGTTCTGACCGTTCGACTTAATGGAAGCGATCAGTTTACCCTCGCTCTCAAAATGCACCCACCCGGTCCCGGACACGGGCTGGGTCGACGTCATGCTGGGTGAGGGACCATTGTAGATGGCTTTCACGCTATCGTAAATATGGATATCGTCAATAGCAATACCTTCCATATTGATTGCCTCATCGGACCACATAACGATCCGCAGGCGGAGGTTACTTACCCCTCGAGGCAGTCCCATGGTCACGGCATGCCACCGGGAGTAGTTCTGGTTGCTCCAGTAGGCGGGAGGAGTGGTGGTATACCAGTTGGTTCCTGCGGCTGCCGAATCAGTCAGCCGGTACCAGAATTTATTATCGGTGGAATACTCCACCCAGGCGGCATCACACATGGTGCTGCCACAGTTCTCCAGTTCCATCGCCATACTGAAGCTTAACATGGGATTGGTCATGCTGCCCACTTCAAAGCAGGGAGAATACAGGTAAGAATATTCGGCATCGTTGTAATTGCCCGACAGGTTGGTTTTCCAGGCTTTTGTGCCGCTGGCTGCCTTATTGATCCGGGGGGAAGCAGGCGTACCGTAAGCCCACGATGAGTTGGAGCCTATCGTATACCAGCCACCGTCGCCAGCCTCAAAATTCTCCAGGTAAGGATACGTCTTTACCAGCGGTGCATTGTGCACGCTAACCGATAAGGTATCGTTCAACCGGTAATTATCACCAGGGTAATCCACCAGGGTGCGGATGGCATAGAGCCCTGATGCGGAAAAGTTCAACGGTGTGTTGAATGTATATTCCAAGGTTGTGTTGGCGGCAATCGTTGCAATAGTTTCTACGACCCAGGCCCCACCATTCACGCTGTACCTGACCGGCACACCCGACAACGCACTGTTACTGCTGTTACGGATCTTGATCTTCAACGGCGTATTACCACTCAATCCGCAGCTGATATTTGCGGGCGTGTCGATAGCGAGCAGCTGCATATCGTTGATGGCTTCGTAGAGATTGATATCATCCAGCACAAGACCATAGCCACCCATATTATCTGTTGCCCTACCACGGGACCTGAAACTCCACTTGACTTGGAAGCTGGAGGAGAAGTCCTGTCCGTTTTTCTTTAAGGTATCCGCTATC
>DASWYM010000296.1:0-9861 GCA_036404975.1 Chitinophagaceae bacterium | reverse complement strand
GCTGCCCGGCGGCGATGACGAACACTATATCATCGAGGTAAAGAACGACGGTTTCCTGGTTCCCTACGAGATGAAGGAAAAGATCTTCGAAACCTTTTACCGCCTGAAGGAAACCGAAAAGATATCGGGCACCGGCATTGGGCTGGCACTCTCCCGCTCGCTGACCGAGCTGCACAAAGGCGTTCTGGAACTGGCGCCTCCCGATGGCGAGCTGAACGTCTTCCGGCTCACCTTGCCGGTCCATCCGCAAGAAGCGTCGAAACCTTTAAAAAGCACTGAAACCACTATTTAAATGAATGCTATGAAACCCGTGATCCTGCTGGCAGACGATAACGAGGAGATCCTTGAATTCCTCTCCGACGACCTGAGTGAAAAGTACACCGTCTTTACGGCCCTCAACGGGCAGGAGGCCCTGAAGGTGCTGTGCGAAGCGTCGGTGCACCTGGTGATCACCGATGTGATGATGCCGGTAATGGACGGCTTTGAACTGTGCCGCGCCATCAAGTCTGACTTTACCTTCAGCCACATCCCGGTCATTATGCTCACCGCCAAGAACACCCTGCAGTCAAAAATAGAAGGCCTGGAGACCGGTGCCGATGCCTACATCGAAAAACCCTTCTCGCCCGAGCACCTGCAGGTGCAGGTGGCCAACCTGCTCTCCAACCGCAACAAGATCAGGGAGTACTTTGCCTCCTCGCCGCTGGTACACATCAAGACAATGGCCTACTCAAGGGCCGACGAGCAGTTCCTTGAAA
This sequence comes from Chitinophagaceae bacterium, assembly GCA_036404975.1. Taxonomy (GTDB): domain Bacteria; phylum Bacteroidota; class Bacteroidia; order Chitinophagales; family Chitinophagaceae; genus Flavisolibacter. The sequence goes on along the minus strand of DASWYM010000296.1, from coordinate 9,106 downwards.
AACTCAATGGCGCCATCTATGCCAACATTGAAAACCAGGAACTGCACGTAGACCTGCTGGCTGACCTGATGAACATGAGCCGCGCCACCCTGTACCGCAAGATCAAGGAAGTGACCAACCTCACACCCAACGAACTGATCAACATTGCCCGGCTGAAAAAAGCCGCCGAACTGCTGGCCGAAGACAGTTACAAGATCTACGAAGTATCGGAAATGGTAGGATTCCACTCGCAAACGCAGTTTGGCCGCAACTTCCAGAAGCAGTTCCAAATCTCGCCCTCCGAATACATCACCCTCAAGCGCGAAGAGCGGCGGCACCGCTAACCATTCGTACATAAAAAAGACCATGGAAGAAGGCTCCATAGTCTTTCGGATAAAAGACCTGGCTGCCACACACAGCAAGCCAGGCCAGCTCTTCATAGGAATTAATCGGTTGACACGGTGTTCAATTTTTTAATCAGGTCCACCTCGTCCTGGCGATAAGGCTTGCCGTCTTTGCGGAACACATCATGGAACCACTCCACCGGTTGGCTGCCGTCAGGCAGGGGCGTCTCCCAGGCATAAATGGTGTTCGACTTACCATCCACCAGGCCCCAGTTGATGGCCCCAATGTTTTCTTGTTTCAGCATCGGCATGATGTTCGAGAAACGGCTGTTGCGCAGGCGCGCCATGTATTCGGTGCAGATCAGCGGGCGGTCATGGGTTTGCAGCAGCTGCACGATGCGCTGGTGCGCCTCGGGACCATCATAATTATGGTAGGTAATAACGTCAGAGTTCTGGATCTGGAACAGGTTCAGTTCCCGGAGGTCCCACTTCCACACCCCGACGCTGATGGGCTGGTCGGGGTTCACCGCGCGGGCCCAGGCAAAGACGTTGCGCAGCAGGGGCAGCGAGCTGTTGCCCTTGCCCTGGTTGCCGGGCTCGTTATAGAGGTCCCACAGCAGGATGCGCTTATCGTGGGCAAAATGCCTCATTACATCTTTTACGTATTTCTCCAGCCCGGGAAATAAGGTGCTATCCGCGGACATGGGCTGGCCCGGGTCCTGTACCCAGCCCGAGTTGTGTATCCCCGGCTTGGGCGCCGGCTGCGAGCCCGGCTGGGCTTCCTTGTTCCAGCAATCATCGAAGAACACCAGGATGGTCCTGATGCCGTAGCGGTCGGCTATATCGAGGTACTGCCCTACGCGCTGCTTAAAGCCATGGGGATCCTCTTTCCAGGCCACGCTGTGCAGGTACACCCGCATGGTGTTAAAGCCGATACTTTGGGCCCAGCCCAACTCGCGGTCGATGGTGGCGGGATCGAAGGTAGCTGCCTGCCACATTTCCAGCTGGTTGATGGCCGTGCTCGGCAGGAAGTTGGCCCCCGAGATCCATTTCTGACTGGCGTACCAGGCGTGCGCTTTTTCAGCACTCCACCTGCCCGCCGGTGCAGCAACAGAGGTAGCCGAAGTCTTTACTTGCTTTTTGGATAACTGTGCATCAAGGCTTCCTGTCGTTACCAAGAGAAGCAGGAGCAGGAACAAGGGTTGAATTTTCATATAGACAGCCTTTCGTGGTGGCTGTCTCAAAGAAACAGCAATCCGCCGGCACGGCAGCTCGAATTCGTATCATTCTTTATTGAAATTGTCTCATTATTCCTCGGGAAGCAAAGGAAAAAAAGCAGAAAAAAAGGCAGTTAGCTCCGGGTGCGGGGTGAAGATGGTTTAGGCAAATGCGGGTGCGCCTCTTAAAGGTGTCGGGGTATACCGTTCAGGGCATACACAATACCGGGTACGCTGGGTAGGATGTGAGGATGGTGTCCTGGCTATGTCTTTACGTGTCTGCTCAGGCAGGTACAGGAATATCCCTGGAAACCTCTTTGCGCTTGCGGCTTGGTGGAGCCTCTTTTCTGGCTTTCAACTCGTGCTCGAACTTCAGGAACTTCACATAATCGCCAACCAGGATCCAGGCGCCGATACCCATCAGGAGGGCAAACCAGGCAATTGATAAATGAATCATATAGAAGTCAGGTTAAGATTTACAAATAGGATTGCTGAATCAATATTTCACAGAATTAAGGTACAAACTCCATAGTCCCGTTTTGCTGACGGCCGTCACTCCAAACACGGGGAGTGGTCAGCTAAATGGATGACCCCGGCATCGGCTTTAAGCCGACAGGAGGAGCGACCGTGTGCCTCCTGGTGCCTGTTGAGCAGCCGGCCGATAGCCACTACACCTATTACAAAGCCCTGCACCCGATGGACAACGCCTAATGCTCGCCGGTTAACGGAAAACAGGTGAAAGAAGCGACCTCCCCGCTGATCCAATTCTGTTCCGCACCCTGGATCTTCCGGCTACATCCCGGCCATGCCCCGACCATAAAGCGAGGATATGGCGACTCTTTAAAGGGTCGCCATATGGTGGCGATATGGTGGCGATATGGTCGCCATATGGTGGCCATATCCTGCCCTGGAGTCAGGAGGGATTAGGGATCAGGGACCAGGGATTAGGCGGTATTCCGGGTAGAAAAGGAGCTTCGGGTCCGGGAACATGGGTATGGACCATGGACCTCCTGTCCGCAACTCGCAGCTTCCTGACTCCCCTTCAAGGGGTATGACCCGATGCCCTGCGGACTTAATTGACTGCCCCGCAGCCCACAGCTTTGTTTGCTTTATGCGCTACCCCCCTTTCCTGATCCAGGAGGGTTTTATTGCCCTGCTTTTATCAGCCGCAACATCACGATGCGGCTGCCCTGCACGGCCTGTACAAAGTACACACCGGGGCGATAGTTATGCCCGATGAAGGAAGTGCCGTTCGGTGCCACATTGGAATGGGCTTCTACCACCCGGCCCAACACATCCACTACCCGCAGGCTCACCGGCGCCTGATCGCTGCTGTTCATGTTCAGGATAAAATAGCTGGCCGAGGGGTTGGGCCGCACCGTCACCACCAGCGGGCTGGCGATCACTTCGCGGGCCTCGGTCACCGGCTCGGTGGTGGTCACCGGTCCGCATACCACCGTCACCGTGAAGCTGCAGGTAGCATCGGGCTCTACGCCGTTGGAGGCCGTGGCCGTCACCGTGGTTGTACCCTTGGAGAAGACATGTGGTGAGGTGATCACCGTAGTGCCGATCCGGTAGGTGATGGTGGGTGCAGGCATACCGGTGGCCGTGGCGGCAAACGATACGGAAGCTTTGCACCCTTTCTGGTCGGCGCTTACGGTCATATTGCCCGGACAGGTAATAGAGGGCGCAGTGGCCGTAGCCAGCGTCATGCGGTCAAACTTCGAGTGGTTGCCCCGCTCTACATAATTGGCCGCGGGGTCGCGGCTATCGGCACCCGCCGGCTCCCAGAGGACCATATTCTTGCTTTTCCACTGGTGCAGCGTGGCTTCGCGTAAGCTATTCAGCTCGGCGTCGAAATAGCGAAACCGGAGCGTAGCTTTCAGGTTCACATTTTTTGTAGGCTCTATATCGTAGAAGCGCCGGATGGAGCCTCCCGGAACGGTCTGCACCTGGTGACCCCGGCGGATGGTAGTGAGTCCCAGGTTTTCCGGGGAAGTGATGATGGCCCCCAGGTTGCCTATGTTTACGGCCAAGGGGTTATCCAGGACTTGGCCCGCCTTCACATAGCCTGTGCCCACCGTGAAGGCCCTGCTGGTTTCCGACTCCTGCGAGAAAATGCCGGTGGTACCCAGGTTCAGCACGCTGTTGCCCAGGTCGATGATGCCGCCGTCGAAGAGCACTTTCGACAATACGAACACCTCTCGCAGGAGGTTCAGGGTGGAGGGCCCGGTTTTGGTCATCAGCAGTTCATCGAAGGTGGTGGGGCCGTTGCCCGACAGGCTGACGTTCAGCCCCCCGGTGAACTTGATAAAGCCACCGCCCGGGGCCTGCTGCAGCGTGCCGTCGTTGAGCAAGTGCATGTCGTTGAGCACCAGGTAGGCCCCGCCCACGACTTTTATATGCGAGCCTGCGGTCTGCCGCAGGGTGCCCTGTCCCCACAGGGTCAGCACACCCACACAGGCAAGCCCGATAAGTAAGATCTTTTTCATACGTGCTTTTTAAATCATAAGAAAAGGGTAAGCAGTAATGGAAGGGTTCTCTCAAAGAACCTTTCACTTTCCTTTCTCCACTTTCTCCTTTAATTGCTGCATTTCTTTCACCAGTTGGTTGACCAGTTGCTTAAGCTCCTCGTTCTCCCGGGCCAGTTCCTGGATGCCGGCCAGGGCCACGCCCGAAGGATCTATGGTGGACAGGTATTTTTGGTCGGTACCCACTTTAAACAGTTCATAGAACTCTTCGGCTACGGGACCGATATGATATTCGTTTCCGGAACCCTTATAGCGCCACCGGGTGATGTTGAGCGCCGCGATTTTCTGCAGGATATCCTTCTTGTCAAGGCTGGAAAAATCTTCTTTAAAGCTGACACTGCTGCCATTGGTCCAGACACCACCGGTTGTAAGGTAAGCGCCGTTGCCGTTCGCAGCGTTAAAAGGTGCGGGTGTGCCGGCGGGGGTGCCTACCTGTAAGGCCCGTCCTGCACCCGGCGTTACGCCAAAGCCCCACTTCTCCACAAACTCGTTACCGAACCGCATCAGGTTGGCCTGATCGACCCTCACACTATTACCCAAGGCCGTGCTGTTGAAGATACCGGCGGTCGTGGCACGGGTTTCAGAACCTATGAATGTATTATAATACCCATTATCGAAACTAGCACCTGCTAAAAAGCCTACGGCTGTATTACCCCATGATTGGGTAGTTTTTTCCAGGGCAAGATCGCCAACGGCTGTATTTTGTGCACCGGTAGTGTTGTTCGAAAGGGAGTTTACCCCTACAGAAATATTACTAGACCCTGTGGTATTGGAGTAAAGTGCACCGCCTCCATTAGCCACATTCTGATAGCCGGTTGTGTTTTTAAACATAGCTTCCATACCTATTGCTGTGTTTCCATAACCACTGATATTTTTTTCAAGGGCGCTATTACCCACAGCCGTATTGAGAGTGCCTGTAGTGTTGTTTAACAGGGCATTATTGCCAACCGCTACATTATCATTGCCGGATGTATTTTTATCCAGTGAGAATGTTCCGATAGCTGTATTTCTTAACCCACCAACATTAAAATAAAGCGCATGATAACCAACAGCCGTATTAAGGCTACCCGTGCTATTGGTGTATAGGGAGTTTGACCCAATAGCTGTATTAAAGAAACCGGTCTGATTACTCCGCTGCGCCAAGGCTCCGAAGGCAGTATTGTTGAACCCTGTGGTATTATGACGAAGTGCATAATAACCGCTGGCTGTATTGCCGCTGCCACTGGTATTAAATTGAAGCGCCGCTGCGCCTATAGCGGTATTGTCAATACCGATAGTATTCTCCCATAGCGCTACATCACCTACGGCCGTGTTGTTCTTGCCTTCCGTGTTGGTATAAAGTGCCGATGCACCTACGGCTGTATTCGACTGCCCTACAGTATTGGAATACAGGGCTTCCATGCCAATGGCTGTATTATAGTTGCCGGTAGTATTGGAGTAAAGAGCACTATGGCCAAAAGCAGTATTTAGGTTTCCCAGGCTACCGTTCACCTGGGTATTGATAAGGGTCCCTATGCCGAAAGAAGTATTGAAGTTGGACGCCTGTATTTGCCCGGCCGACAGATTGTTGACTTTGAATAAGAGGGGCTGGGCATCGGTAGTGCCGATAAAGCTGGAAGCTGTGGTGCCGGCATTGCCGCTTAACGACCAACCGCTGCCACCTCCAAGCAGGGGGGTCCACACTTTATTGATCGAAGTGCCGCTGTTGTAATAAAAGCCTGGCGATTCATCCGTCTGGTAAATGAGCAACCCGGTAGGGGGATCGGGGATGAAATCTCTAAACTGCTTGGGCATGCGCGGGGTTAAAAAGCCCCCTCCGTTGCTCACCAGCTCCAGCACAGCGCTCTGGTCGGGGTTATTGGTACCAATGCCCACCCTTGCATGATTAATAGCTCCGTTGATGGTATTGATAGAGCCAAGCACTATACAATCATCGCAATTGGCAAGGGTGTTAGCGCCGATAGCCGTAGCGTTTTGCCGGTTGCCCAGCACATCGGCATTGGCGCCAATAACCGTGTTCTTCGCCCCCACGGTGATAGAGGCCAATGTGTTGTAACCAACTGCCGTATTGTTTGCACCCGTGGTGTTGTTCAACAAAGCTCCATCACCGATGGCTGTATTGAAGCCTGCCGTACTTTTAAGCAACGCCGATGTACCCACTGCAGTGTTGCTTTCCCCTGTCTCATTGTCCCTCAGGGCCTTGTATCCTATTGCCGTATTACCAGCGACTGTAATCTTAGACCCAGCTGCGTAGCCATACGACGTACTTAGAAAACCCTGTTTTATTTTACCGGCGTGCGTATTCTGAACTTTAAAGATCAGGGGTTCGTCGTTAATGGTACCAATAAAGTTGTCGGCCGTGGTGCCGGCATTACCATTCAGCGACCACACATTGCTGGCCGCCGCCAGCAGCAGCCATTGAGGCTGAGGTGTTTCCTGATAGTAATAATAGCCAGCCAGCCCGTCGGTCTGGTAAACCAGCAGACCATTGGCCGGGGCGGCGATAGCGGTGCGCTGAAGCGCCGTCATGCGGGGAATGAGCAAACCCTTGGTAGAGCTCTGCACATGGAGCATGGCGCTGGAGTGCGGGCCCGTATTGTCGTCATTAATACCCACATTCTGGGCTTGCAACAAAAGAAAGGAAAGTAATGAGGAAAGCAGGAGCAAGCATAACTTTCTCATAAGTAGTGTTTTACAGGTTAACAATAAGTGCTCTTATGGTTCAACGAGAGGAGTATCCCAGGAATGCGGAGGAGATTAGATAGGCGGGATCGTCAGTCAAAGATAGCCCTATTCATATATAGCAAACAACTCATGTATAGAAATTATTGATACGCAAGCTGAGTCAGAAGGCAAAGAACGGGCAAGAGGAATAATGGTGCCAGGAAACAGTTGAGGAGCGGGGCAGCTAAGGGAGGTCCTGGCAGCGAAGCAGTAATACCCGCTCCAGGATTAGTCTCTTTCAGAGCCATAGCAATAGTTTATCTGCACTTCTGCTATAAGGGTAGATCAATGTGATGTATTGATTTAAGAATTAGTGCGTCCTCCACAAAATGGGTAATAAGGAAAAAACACCATCTTCTTTGCCATGGCTTTCAGCGAACTAACAGGTTTATGCACACACCCCGCTTTTCCTGTTAGTTTACGGTAGATAATTCGTGCAGAAAACCAGAAGGCCTTTATTTCCAAAGGATTGAAGATGCTTTGCCGCACCCTTATCTCTGCTATGGCACCATCTTTCCGCTCTTTTTTGTATGACACTACGCAAAGGGAAAAAAAGGACTGCACCAGACCGTACTGCCTCCTCCAAAAAACTGCGCACCCCGCTGCCTCCTCAAAAGTGGAAGTACCGGGAACAAGCAGCCGAAGTGATGGTCGATATGGCCCGGGGTAAGGACTGGGCCTGGATCATCGAGGGCATCAAGCGCGAGTTCCAGCACAAGCGCCGCACCCGTATGCCCCGCGACCTCAAGCCCGAACTCGCCACCCTTAAGGAGGAACCCTTCAATCATAAAGACTGGCAGTTCGAGATCAAGTGGGACGGCTACCGGGCCCTAGCCTACACGCAGGGGGGCAAGGCCGACCTGCGCTCGCGCAACAACGGCTCCTTCAACCGCCGCTTCCCTGCTATTGTTAAGGCGCTGGAGGTCTGGCCCGTCAATGCCGTAGTGGATGGCGAGGTGGTGGTTCTGAGCGAGGAGGGCAAGTCGGACTTTGCGGCCCTGCAGGCTTGGGACCAGGCACCGCGAGGCCAGTTGATCTACTATGTCTTCGACCTGCTGTGGGTAGAGGGCATCGACCTGCAGAAAGAGCCCCTCACCGTGCGCCGCGAAGTGCTACGCCGCCTGGTACCCGACCGCGGGCCTATCCGCTACAGCGACAGCATCGAAGAGTGCGGTATCGACTTTTTTAAGGCAGCCCGCGACAACGGGCTGGAGGGCATCATTGCCAAAAAGAAGAGCGCCCCTTATAAAGCAGCTACCCGCACGAAAGACTGGTACAAGATCAAGGCCGACCGCCGCCACGAAGCCGTCATCTGCGGCTATACGCGCAAGCGCGATACCGACCGCGAATTCTCCTCCCTGGTGCTGGGTCTTCCTTCCCGTGGCGGCCTGCAGTTCATTGGGCAGGTGGGTACCGGCTTTAGCGGCGCCCTGCAGAAAGCGATCCTGCAAACACTACGGCCCCTCACCACCAAACAATGCCCCTTCGATGAGGAGCCCCTCATCTCCGACCCCGTGCAGTGGGTGCGCCCCTTCCTGGTGTGCGAAGTAAAATACACCGAGCGCACGCGCGAAGGCCTGATTCGCCATCCCTCCTTCCAGGGACTGCGCGAGGACAAGTCGGCCTTTGAACTGAATATAGAAGAGGAGCAAAATGGAGCAGGGGAAAAAGAAGAGGCAGCCGATGATAGGAAACAGTTAATAGAGCCCGATGAAGAATCTGCCACTATCACCCTAAAGGGCCACGAGCTGCGGCTCACCAACCTTACCAAACCCTTCTGGATCAAAGAAGGCCTTACCAAGGGCGACCTCCTCAACTACTACTGCACGATGGCGCCTTTCATCATGCCCTACATGAAGGATCGCCCCCAGTCGCTGAACCGCTATCCCGACGGTGCCGGAGGCAAGAGCTTTTACCAGAAGAACATGAAGGGAAAAACGGAGCCGTGGATCAAGACCTTTGAGCGGGCTTCGGATTCCGGTAGCGGTGTAAAAGACTTCCTCGTATGTACGGACGAGGCTTCGCTCCTCTACATGGCCAACCTGGGCTGCATCGAGATGAACCCCTGGCACTCGCGCGTTACCAAACCACACTACCCCGACTGGTGCGTGATCGACCTGGACCCCGGAGACATTGCTTTTAATAAAGTAATTGAGACTGCCCGTGTAGTGCGCAGCGTGCTTGACAGCCTGGAGGTGCCCTCCTACCCGAAAACCTCAGGCTCCACGGGGCTGCACATTTATATCCCGCTCGGCGGCAAGTACAACTACGAGCAGTCGCGGCAGCTGGCCGAGCTCATCGCCACCCTGGT
>DASWYM010000295.1:0-4109 GCA_036404975.1 Chitinophagaceae bacterium | reverse complement strand
CGTTACGGATACCTTTTTATCGCTTTGTTCTTTACAGGAGCCCAGCACCAGCACTGCTACCAGTAAAGAAAGAGCCAGCTTAACGATAGATCTCTTTTTCATAGTCGACAATCATTTGGTAGAGTTTGAGTTTTTCGTCCAGCAGGTTCATTTGCAGCATGTTCAGGGCCTCCCACGCATCGATGACTACAGGCACCTGCAATTTATTCTCCTGGTAATTGATGAAGCTGGCATCCAGTGCCTTTTGCATGGCAGGGATGACCGTATTTTCCAGCCCACGGATCCTTTTTTGCATGGACTGTATTTCGGCCTGCATACCATAGAGCATGCCTTGCGTCTCCTGCAACATGGCTGCCCGCTCCCGTTCCATCGCCTGCACATTGTACTGCATAGCTTTTACTTCGGACTTATACATTTTTGAAGTCCAGGGAGCAATTGGGATCGAGACCATGCCCATCACCGAATAGGCTTTAGGCATCATGCCTGCAAGAGGGGTCATGTGATCAAACTGAACTTTGAAATCAGGTTTGCGCTCCTGCTGCATGGATTCGATATTCAGTTGCATGGAGCGTATGCTTTCGTTCATGCGCTGCACATCACCGCGACGGGTGGCCAATATAGCCGTATCGTATAAAGAGGGATCGAATTGTGGGGTATAGTTCGTGTCGATGGTAAAGGAGTGCATACCCGGGCGGTTCATCAGGCTGTTCAGCCAGCCCATAGACCGTCCGATCTCTCCTTCCTGCATACGGATCATATTTCGGTTCTCTTCAATACGGGCTTCAATCTTATAGATATTGCCTAACTGAGACTGGTTGTATGGATAGCGTACCTCTTCGATCTTTTTCATGGTTGTCATGATCCGTTCGTTCTGACGCAACACCCTGATGCGCTGTTCGGCCACCAGCCAATTATAATAGAGGCGTCTTGCCTGCGCTTTGAAGTCGTTCAGGGTAACTGCCCTGGTCGCCTGCTCCACAGCACCCTGGGATTCAATATAACGCTTCCTGGCCGCCAGCTTGGAGCGGTTAGGGATATCCTGCTCGAGGCGGAGCATGACAGACCCTTTGTCGCGATCTTCCATTACTTCCTGGAACGGGTAAGGCGTCATAAAGGTTCCTGCTCCTACCATGGGTGCCATCCAGGCTGTGGCTGCATCAGCACTGTATTTATAACCCTCTGCCCGCAACGCGTAGCTTTGAAGCAGCAGGTTGTTCTGATCGATACGCCTTAAAATGCTGTCCAGCGACAGAACTTCTGTACGTTGAGCCATCAATTGGATGGGCAGCAGGAAGAACAGTATATAGAGCTTTTTAATGTTGTACATCGTAGACCTCCAGTTTTCCGTATTTGCGTAATTCGTATTCTTTAGTCATCAAAAAGATAAGAGGGGTGACCAGCAGGATGTGCACTGCCGAAGTAAACACACCACCGATCATAGGAAGAACGATAGGTTTCATGACATCGGTACCGACACCGGTTGACCACAGGACAGGCACCAGGCCAAACAGCGACACACATACGGTCATCAACTTAGGGCGCAGTCGCTTGGCCGCACCATGAATAACGTACTCCCTCAGATCTTCTTTAGTGATCGTTGCGCTGGAGTTCCCTTTCAACCGTATTAGCTGGTGCATGGCATCATTCAGGTAAATGACCATCACGATACCCGTTTCCACGGCGATACCAAAGAGTGCGATAAAGCCGACTGCCACGGCTACAGACAGGTTTACACCCCAGAAATAGATGATATAAGCACCTCCTATAAGAGCAAAGGGTATGGTAATGAGGCTTAAAAAGGCTTCGCGGACAGAATGAAAGGCAAAGTAAAGCGAGAAGAAGATAATGATCAGCACGATAGGGGCAATCCATAGGAGGGTTTGCTGGCCCCGGATCAGGTTTTCGTACTGGCCGCTCCACTCCAGAAAATATCCTTCCGGCAGAATACCTCTTTGAGCATTCATCTTTTGGATGGCTTCTTCTACCGTACTGCCCAGATCACGCTCCCGCACATTAAATAACACAGCCCCACGCAGCAAGGCATTCTCCGAGTTAATCATGGGAGGACCATCTTCAAACCGCACATCGGCTACTGCTGACAAGGGTACTTCGCCAAAGACGGGCGATTGCAACGGGATCCGGCGAATGCTCTCCACGCTGTTGCGGAACTCCTGTGCCAGTCGGACGCTGATAGAGAAACGCTGCCGGCCTTCTATGGTGTTTCCAATGGGTGCTCCTCCGAGGGCGGTTTCTACCGTTTGGTTTACATCATCCACGTTCAGTCCGTAGCGTGCCAGTTGGTCTCTTTTTACATCTATACTTAAATATTTACCTCCGGTGATTGGCTCCACGTAAAGGTCCGTAATACCCGGTGTGCCTTCGAGGGCTGTCTTCACCCGTTCGGAAACTGCTGCTATAGTATCCAGGTTCTGGCCATATACTTTTACACCCACATCGGTACGGATACCGGTAGCCAGCATGTTGATACGATTGATAATGGGCTGGGTCCAGCCGTTGACGACACCAGGTATTTGCAGCTTTTGATCCAGTTCCGTGATGATATCCTTTTTAGTAATGCCTTCCCGCCACTCTGACTTAGGCTTGAGCATAATAATCGTCTCAATCATGCTAATCGGCGAATTGTCGGTAGCAGTGCTGGCACGGCCAGCCTTACCCAATACCTGGTCTACCTCCGGAACGGATTTGATGATCTTATCCTGCACCTGCAGGATCCGCTTGGCCTCGGCATTGGAGATATCCGGCAGGGTCACGGGCATGAATAAAATGCTCTGTTCATCCAGTGGGGGCATAAACTCCGAGCCCAGGCTTCGCAGGAGCGGAATAGAGATCAAAAGAGCCAGGATATTAATGCCCAGGGTGGTCTTACGCCAATTTAGCACACCTTTGATAATGGGAGTATATCCCCTTTCCAGGAAGCGGTTAACCGGGTTGGCATTATCGGGGCGGAACTTTCCTTTCATAAAGAAAGAAATCAGTACCGGGGCCAAAGTAATGACTAACAGGGCATCCACGATCATAATAAAGGTCTTGGTATAAGCCACCGGGTGGAAATATTTGCCCTCCTGCCCGGTAAGCATAAACACCGGCAGGAAAGAGGTGATAATGATTACCGTGGCAAAGAAAACGCCCCTGGACACTTGCTTGCTCGACTTCTCAATAATGTCCAGTCTTTCTTCTTCCGATATCCATTGTTCAGGCTTGCGAAACAGCCTTCTGAATAGTTTCATATATTAAGTCAGTTTATTTTTTTGTTCCTGTTCCCATAAAGCATAGCGCTCTGCCAGGTGCTTATAGGCATTTTCGCTCATAATGATGCCGTTGTCAACGATGACCCCGATGGCCAGGGCGATACCGGTCAGCGACATGATATTGGAAGAAATCCCGAAGGCATTGAGCAGGATAAAGCTAATGGCCAGGGTAATGGGTATCTGGATAACAATGCTGAGGGCACTGCGCCAGTGAAAGAGGAAGACGATCACAATAAGGGACACCACGATCATTTCTTCAATAAGAGTGGTCTTGATGGAGCTTACCGATTCGTTGATCAACTCGCCACGGTCATAGATGATATCAAACTTTACCCCTTTGGGTAAGCCCTTTGCCACCTCCTCCATTTTCTTTTTGACCGCATCAATCACCTGGTCGGCGTTCTCTCCATAGCGCATCACCACGATACCTCCTACCCTTTCGCCTTCCCCATCCTGGTCAAAAATGCCCAGGCGGGTCTCTCCGGTCATCTGAACGGTGGCAATATCCGATACCCTTACGGCTACACCCGCTTCGTTCTTTACCGGGATGCTCTGGATCTGCTCCAGTGACTGCAGGTAGCCCGAGGTCTTGATAATGTAGCCTATATCACTAAGCTCGAACTTTCGGCCACCGGATTCATTGTTGTTGGTCCTGATAGCGTTTATTACATTGGAAACGGGTAGCTTATAATACAGCAGTTTGTTAGGGTCCAGGGTAATGGAGTATTGCTTTTGAAAGCCGCCGAAGGAGGCGATCTCACTCACGCCGGGCACGTTTTGCAGGGCAAACTTGACGTACCAGTCCTGTATGGCCCGCTGCTCACCCAAATCCAGGTTAGG
>DASWYM010000294.1:0-6813 GCA_036404975.1 Chitinophagaceae bacterium | reverse complement strand
CAACCTGAACCTCGACATGCAGCTGGCTGACGGTATCCGCCTGTCAGTGGAGTCGTACATGTCTGCCCGCCACCACAACGAATTCTGGGTAAAGGGTGGTTACATCCAGTTCGACAAGCTGCCGTTCAATTCCCCGCTGTTTAACAAGCTGATGGATGTGGCTACCATCAAGATCGGTCACATGGAGATCAACTACGGTGATGCCCACTTCCGCCGCTCCGATGGTGGTAATACCATCTACAACCCCTTCATGGAAAACAACATCGCCGATGCCTTTGCCACAGAAATTGGCGGAGAGGTGTACCTGCAGAAGAATGGCCTGATTGGTATGGTGGGTATGACCAATGGCATGATCGGTGGCAACGTGAGAAAAGTAGCTTACAGCAAAGCGCCTTCTATCTATGGTAAGGGTGGTTTCGACAAGCAACTGAACGAGAAACTGCGCCTGCGTGGTACCGCTTCTTACTACCACAATGGTAACTCCGGCCGCAGCACCCTGTACGGTGGCGACCGCACCGGTTCCAACTACTTCCTGGTGATGGAAGCCGATTCTGCAACCATAGAAGGAAAATGGGGGGTAAATACTGCCACTGCTGCCTTTGCTTCCGGTCGTTTTAACCCAGGTTTCTCCAGAGAAGTGGACGCTGTGATGCTGAATGGTTTCGTGAAATATGGCGGACTGGAACTGTTTGGTACGTACGAGACTGCCAAAGGCCTGAATACCGGTGAAACTGCCAAAAGAAAAATGAACCAGATTGCTGGTGATGTGGTTTACCGCATCGGTAAGAAAGAGAACGTATTTGTCGGTGCCCGCTACAACACGGTAGATGCCCGCCTGAGCGGCTACACCGAAGATGTTACGGTTGACCGCACGGCCTTCGCCGCCGGCTGGTTCCTGACCAGAAACGTCCTGCTGAAAGGTGAAATCGTAAAGCAGAACTATAAAGGTTTCAAAACTACCGATATCCGCAGCGGTGGTAAGTTCAACGGTTATGTAATCGAAGCTGTGGTTGGTTTATAATGATTACTTAGCGCAATCCTAAAAGGATTCTATCAGAAGAAGGGGCTACAAAATGTAGCCCCTTCTTCTTTTTTTGCCCCCCTAATCAATGCTCTCCTATGACACGGCTCAACATCCTGGCCCTTTGGGTCGTCGAGGCCGCTCAAGTTTTCTCCGGCAGCACCCTGCGAGCTGCCTCGTGCCGTCAAGGTAATAAACGAGTTTGCAGTGAAATTCAGCTCACGATTGGCACCACTTAGTTAAGACGTACTAATCTCTTTTGAATATTGGGAGACGCACTATAAAAGCTAGTACAGTCTTTTGGTGATCCCGACATGCACCCCAACACTGGTCAGGGGCAATTCATAATACCCCACTTTACGTAATGGCAGCTTCAGGTAGGGCTCGATCCTGATATCCATCGACCGGCCTAAGCGGCGGGTGTAGCCTCCTGACAGCTGTGCGGCGGCAAAGAGATGGCGCGAATCGGAGTCATAAGAGCGCGAGCGCTTCAATTCCTGGCCTGTGGCGGTATAATAATACGTATAGTCATAAGATTCCTTTTTCATAAAATAGGAAGAAGTGCCCACCGAAGCAAACCATCCTCCCTGCCTTTCCGGGTTAAAGCGGTAGCGCACCGCCAGCGGCACTTCCCACATACGGCAATCTCCTTCCGCTTCCCGGAGCTTAGTGCCGGGAAGGACATAAGCCTTGTAAAGGTGTTCGCCCGATGAATAATAGGCTTTCTCGGACGAAAGCAGTCCTCCTTCCACGCTCCAGCGATTATTGATAGAGTATCCAGCCACTATGCCCAGGTCATAGCCGACCTTTTTTACCTTCTGCATTTCGATGCTGGTAACGTCGGCACCACCAATCACTCCCACGTAAAACCGTTTTGTTTTTGGAAGTTGCTGCGCCTTTTTAACCGGGGGCTCAGCGGCTGAGGTATCTTTGGCCTCGGGAGCCGCAGCAGAATCCTGCTCACTTTTTCCCGTTGCAGAAATTGATTCGGAGCTCACGCCAGGAGCTGCTTCGGCTTTATTTTCCTGCATAGAGGATGGCTCCTTACTTATTTCACCGGTCGACTTTATGTGTGGGGAATAATCGCTTAAAACGTCATTATCGCGCTTTATAGCCCTGGCTCCAACAGTATGACTCTTCATATTAACTGGTGCAGAAAACGCCGTAAAGGAGCTTATAGAGGCTGCTGAAGAGCTTTTAAGTACCGCTCCGGAACTGTTTGGCGGTACCGGGGCCGGAGCATACCTTTCTGCCTTTTCCGTCCTAGTTTGCGGAACAGAAGTCTCCGCTGCCGATCCCTTTTCTCCTTCACCGGAATAGCGGGTACAGATCCAGGGCAGCGGCAGCAGGAGAAGCAGCCAGAGAAATTGCCGGCGGTTGCTCCTATTAGAAGGACGTTCCCCGGGAGCAGGCGGCTCGTCGAGGGTCTTTTGCACTTTTTCCCAGTCGGCCCCGGTGGTGTTCAGCGGGTAGTCTTTGGCCGCCCGGCGGAACAGTTCGTCCATATCTTCGTTTACATATTGCATGCTTTCTGGTCAGTCGTTTTGATGAATTTTTGTAACAGGGCGCGGGCTTTAAACAGGTTCGATTTAGACGTGCCCACCGAGATGCCCAGCCGGTCGGCAATCTCCTGGTGCGAAAAACCGTCGATGATGAACATATTAAAGACCAGGCGGTACGAGGTAGGCAGCTTTCGTACTTCTTTGATCAGTTCCTTATAAAGCAGGTTCTGGTCCGAACCGCCGCTCTTGTCTTCCTGCTCCCACACCCCCTCGGGAAGGGTACCGATCTCAGAGAGAAAGTTATTCTTACGCAGGTGGTCTATGGCCGTATTGACCATCACGGTGCGCATCCAGCCCATGAGCACGATCTCGGGGCTTTCCTCCGGGTTGTAGTAAAACTTGTCAAGGCTGCGAAAGATTTTAACGAAGCCGTCGTTGACCACGTCTACCGCTTTATCATAGCGATAGATATAGCGGAACACCGTCTTTAGACAGTATCCATAGAAATGCTCATAGAAGATCTTCTGATCCCTACGGTTGTTTTGAATGCAGCCGGCGAGTATTGTTTGCAGAGGTTCCAACCTTGATCAATTACCAGTAAATACGTTCCTCCTTTACCACGGTTGCCTGCACACGGAATTATTTTTCTACTCCCCGCAGCCCGCGCGGGGCTTTTAATCCACCATAATATACCGATTTTTCCACAATTGCTAAATAGTTTAGGAAGTAGTCCTTACTTTGTAATAAAATCTGCTGAATGCTTACCCATATAAAATGCCCTAACTGTGCTACGGTGATAGACGTGGAGGATGCCCTCTCCGCCGATGTAGAGCAGCGACTGAAACTACAATACGACCAGAAACTACAGGCCACCATGGGCCAGCTGCAATCGGAGAAATTGAAGCTCCAGGAAGACCTGCAAGCGGAAAAAAAGAAGCTCGAGGACGACCAGCGCATCTTTGAAGAGAAGAAGAAGAAGGAAAACGAACTGTTCCAGCAAAAGCTTCAGCAGGAAAAGCAGCGCCTCGAGGCCGACCTGAAACAGCAGATCCGCCGAAGCGTTGCCGAAGACTATGAAAATGAGCTGCGCCTCCTGAAGCAAAACATGCAGGAGAACGACGAGAAGCTAAAAGCCGCCCGCCTGAAGGAATTCGAATTCCTGAAGAAAGAACAGGACCTCAAAAGCAAGGAACAGGAACTGGAATTGACCCTTCAACGCAAGCTGATGGAGGAGCGCAACGTGCTCACCCAGCAGATCCGCAGGGAAGAAGCCGACCGCATCACACTGAAAGAAACCGAATACCAGATGAAGCTCAAAGAGCTGGAAAAGCAGCTGGAAGACCAGCGCAAGCTGGCCGAGGAAATGAAGCGCCGCGCCGAGCAGGGTTCTATGCAACTGCAGGGCGAAGTGCAGGAACTACTCCTGGAGGAGCTGCTGCGCAATAGCTTTCCCTTTGACACCATTTCCGAGGTAGGCAAAGGTGTGGAAGGCGCCGACTGTATCCAGACCGTGCGCAACCACCTCGGCGCCGACTGCGGTAAAATCATCTTTGAGAGCAAGCGTACCAAGGCTTTTAACAATGCCTGGATCGACAAGCTAAAGGCTGACATGCGCAGCAAGCAGGCTGATGTGGCCATTATTGTGACCCATGTGTATCCCAAGGACATGACCTGCTTTGGCGAGCGCGACGGGGTATGGATCTGCTCGTTCAGCGAGGTGACGGCCCTCACCACGGCCCTTCGCCACACCATCATCCGCATTGCCGACACCAAGAAGGCCGAAGAAAACAAGGGCGAAAAGATGCAGCTGCTCTACAGCTACCTCACCGGCCTGGAGTTTCGCCAGCAGATCGAAACCATTGTGGAAGGCTTCCTTACGATGAAAAACTCCATCAGCAAAGAGCGGGTACAGATGGAAAAGATCTGGAAGGAGCGCGAAAAGCAGCTCGAGAAGGTGCTGATCAGTACCTCAGGGCTTTATGGATCCATTAAAGGCATTGCCGGGGCCTCCATCGGTGATATCCCCATCCTGGAAGAGGGACCCGAGGAAGAAGTGGAAGAGCTACCCAGGATGCTTTTTAAGTAACGACATAACTGAGGCACACGTCCCCAAAGAAATAAGAATGAAGACCCAGGAACAGGTCCTCATTTTTTTTGAATTGAACAATGGTATCAAAAGAGCCATTACCCGTGGGCACCACGCTTTGGATACAGATATGGCGGCGGAAGTCCACCTCGCCCCAGCCGTACCATTTAAACACTGCCTCTTTGCTGCTCCACAGCAGCCCAAGCTTGCGCACATGATCTACGGGGGTTCCATCCAGTGCGGACTTACCGGTGTCAGGCATCCAGGGGCTTTGCACCAGAACACGTTCTTCTTCGGAGACGAACTTGTGTTCAATGCGGGTGATCTTTTCGGTGATCTGCTCAATGTCCACCCCGACCCTGTTCACCGGGCTCACTATGGCCGCGGCATAGTCGCCGCAGTGAGAAATGGAGAAGTGGAAGGCCTCGTCCTCCAGGAAAGGCTTGCGCGTGTCGGCGATCTGGATCAGCCGGATCGGGAAGTCGGGGTAAAGATGCTGCAGCAGGTAGCGGCCGGCCAGGTGCTGCAGGCGTTTATGAGGATGGGTGATGGCGCGGTGCAGGGGCACTTTGTCCAAAAAGAAGCTTTCCGGTTCTTCTATTTTCCATACGGCCAGCCTGGTATCTCCATTAACTTCCTGTTGAAAAAAAATCGGCATAATCTAAAAAATCAGGATTACTTTGCCCATCCGCAACAAAATTCAACTTAAAATTCAAATATTTCATGATTCTTTCCGATAAGCGTATCCTGGAAGAAATAGAGAAAGGAACCATCAAGATAGAACCCTATAATCGTGAATGTTTGGGCAGCAACTCCTACGACGTGCACCTGGGCAAGACCCTGGCCACCTACCGCGAGCACATCCTCGATGCCAAAAAGCACAACACCATAGAGACCTTCGAAATACCCGAAGAGGGCTTTGTCCTCTATCCCCATATCTTTTACCTAGGAGTAACGGCCGAATACACTGAAACCCACGCCCATGTGCCCTTCCTGGAAGGCAAGTCCTCCACCGGGAGACTGGGCATCGACATTCACGCAACGGCGGGCAAGGGCGACGTAGGCTTTTGCGGCAACTGGACCCTCGAGATCTCAGTAAAGCAACCCGTACGGGTCTATGCCGGTATGCCGGTAGGCCAGTTGATCTATTTCCCGGTAGAAGGCGAGATCGAGGTGAAATACAACCAGAAAGCCAACGCCAAGTACAGCGGCCAGCCCAACCGGCCGGTGGAGAGCATGATGTGGAAGAACAAGTTCTAGGCGGTGAGTGATGAATGGTGAGTGGTGAGTGAGGCAATCCAAGGTGTATAGTCCATGATCCGTAGAAGGCCAGTCCGGTAAAAAGAGATATATAGATACTGAAAAGGAGCTTCGGCTCCTTTTTTCTATGGCCTAAACTGGTGCAGAAAGCCTGGCAATCACCATTTTACTACCAGGTAAAAGCCAGGATAACCCGTAGATAACCCGTAGATAACCCGAGGATAATCCGTAGATAACCCGTGTCTATATAGATACGGGTTATCCCCGGGACATCCTCTGGTTATATTTAGAATATGGGGAGATTATTTATGCTGTTCCCACGGCATTAGTATACCGTCACACGGCATTTATGTGGTTCGGCATCCTGTTTCGGAGTATGCCAACTGTGATTTTTATCCGGGCTGTATCCTGGAGTACCGGGTTTATCCCCCGTTCAGGCGCCAGATGGTATAAGTGAGCAGGGTGGCGAAGGAAACCCAGCTGATGTAGGGCACCAGGAGCCAGGCGGCTGTTTTGCTGATGCGGGCAAAGGCAAAGATGGTGAGCAGGATCAGCAGCCACAGGGCGGCGATCTCGGCCAGGGCCCACCCTATTTCGTGGGCACCGAAGAAAATAAGGGTCCAAAAGAAGTTGAAGACCAGCTGCACGGTCCACAGGATCATGGCGGGACGCTTCAGGCGGGCGGGGGCATCGCTTTTCCAGACCAGGTAAAAGGCCCAGCCCATCATCAGGTAGAGCGCCGTCCACACGGGACCGAACACCCATCCGGGCGGGTTCCATTCCGGCCGCTCGATGGTTTGGTACCAGGAGCTCTCGCCTGTTTCCGTGAAGAGGGCGGCTGAAATACCTACTATATTAGGAACAGCGAGCGAAATGAGGGCTTTGGTCCAATTCTTCATACAGGCATAACATTTAAGGCAGTGATTAGATGGATTCTATACCAT
>DASWYM010000293.1:0-1587 GCA_036404975.1 Chitinophagaceae bacterium | reverse complement strand
TCGCCGATGAAGCCCGCTACGACCGGGTGAAATCTGCCCTGGCCTCTACCGATGTAAAGGTATTTGCCGGCGAAAAAGCGCTGGAGGAAGTGGCCGCCATGGATGTTTACGACCTGATGCTGGCCGCTATTGTAGGTTATGCAGGCCTGAAGCCTACGCTCAATGCCATCAATGCAGGCAAAGCCATTGCCCTGGCCAACAAGGAGACGCTGGTGGTAGCCGGCGACATCGTGATGCGAACGGCGGTGGAAAAGCAGGTGCCGATCATCCCCGTGGACTCGGAGCATTCCGCTATTTTCCAGTGCCTGATAGGGGAGATGCGCAACCCGATCGAGAAAGTGATCCTCACTGCTTCGGGTGGTCCTTTCCTCGGGCGAAAGACCAACTACCTGGTGAACGTAAAAAGGGAGCACGCCCTGCAGCATCCCAACTGGAGCATGGGCGCCAAGATCAGTGTGGATTCGGCTACCCTGATGAACAAAGGCCTGGAGATGATTGAAGCTCGCTGGCTGTTCAACCTGCAGCCCGACCAGATACAGGTACTCATTCATCCACAGAGTATCATCCACTCGATGGTGCAGTTTACCGACGGCAGCATCAAAGCCCAGATGGGACTTCCCGATATGAAGCTGCCCATCCAGTATGCGCTGGCTTTCCCGCAGCGGATCCACAACAGCTTTCCCCGCTGCGACTTTAAGAAGTTTAATACCCTCACCTTCGATGAGCCCGACTACCGCACGTTCCGAAACCTTACCCTGGCTATCGAGGCACTCAATAAAGGGGGCAACCTGCCCTGTGTGCTCAATGCCGCCAACGAGATAGCGGTATACGCTTTCCTGAGAAACCGTATTGGCTTTCTGGAAATGACCGATATCATCGAAAAGGTAATGGAGAAGGTAACTTATGTCGACAAGCCCACCCTTGAAGATTATTTTGAGTCAGACGGCGAGGCGCGGAATTATGCAGCCGACCTGATCAAACTCTAAAAACACGGCAACAGCGGCTGCTTTTTAGTGAAGCATCTTGTAAAATTTAACAAAGGCGGCAGGAGGATACTTATTTGGTGGATATTTGCTACCGCTTATCTTTAAGGATATTTGAAATTATTTAAATAGGACCCTCAGGGGTGATGGAAGATTATGTTACTATTAGCGATAGATTGGTCAGCAATGTTTGCAAACATAGGGCAGTTCATTTTAGCCTTCTCTATACTGGTGGTGCTCCATGAAATGGGCCACTTCTTGCCAGCCAAGTGGTTTGGTTGCCGCGTAGAGAAGTTTTACCTGTTCTTCAATCCCTGGTTTTCGTTATGGAAAAAGCAGGTAGGCGAGACAGAGTATGGATTGGGATGGGTACCCCTGGGCGGTTATGTTAAGATCTCGGGCATGATCGACGAAAGCATGGATAAGGAGCAGCTGAAACAGCCGGCACAGCCCTGGGAGTTCCGCAGTAAGCCGGCCTGGCAGCGCCTGATCATTATGCTCGGCGGGGTAATCGTCAACTTCATCCTGGCCCTCGTGCTCTTTGCCATGATCCTGTTTGTATGGGGAGAGGAAAGACTGCCGGTGCAGAACCTGAAGTACGGGC
>DASWYM010000292.1:0-14286 GCA_036404975.1 Chitinophagaceae bacterium | reverse complement strand
CAGCCCCAGCAGGACATCCGCCTGCGCTTCCAGGCTAAGCAGCCCGGTCCGCATATGATGCTGCAGCCCGTAGACATGGTCTTCGGCTACGACCAGGAGGATCATCCCGAAGCCTACGAGACCCTGCT
This sequence comes from Chitinophagaceae bacterium, assembly GCA_036404975.1. Taxonomy (GTDB): domain Bacteria; phylum Bacteroidota; class Bacteroidia; order Chitinophagales; family Chitinophagaceae; genus Flavisolibacter. The sequence continues at coordinate 14,158 of DASWYM010000292.1, read as the reverse complement.
GGAGGACGTGATCGAGGGCAACCCTACGCTCTTTATGCGCGGCGACCAGGTGGAGGCGGCCTGGAGGGTTATCACCCCCATTATGGAGACCTGGGCCTCCAAGCCCCCGGTCGACTTCCCCAACTACGAGCCCGGCTCCTGGGGCCCCGAAGACTCGGAAGGCCTCATTGCCCGCGATGGCTTCTACTGGGCCACCCTGCCCCCGGAACCCAAGAAGGGCGGGAACGGGGGGAAGTGAAAGGGGAGACGTGAGACGTGAGAGGTGAAAGGTGAGACGGGAGAAGGGGTACACGATATACGCTATACGCTGTACGTAGGAAGTTGATTATTAAAGCTGTGCCGTAATTGCAGTGTGGACGTGAGGGTTAACTCATCACTGATCACTCATCCCTCATTTCCTCAGGCACGTTTTTTACTATAGATAGGTTCTATAAAATAACAATTATGCGCTGGAGAGGTGGCAGACAAAGTACGAATGTAGACGACCGCAGGGGCGTGAGCGGCGGACAGGTGGCAGTGGGCGGCGGTATCCTGGGCGTGATCGCCTTAGTATTGAATTTCCTGCTGGGTGGAAACGTGGACACGACCCAGCTTCCCACCGGCCTGCCGGGAGCAGGTGGGCGTGAATTAACGCCCCAGGAGCAGGCGGCCGAGAACGAGAAGGCCGACTTTGCCAAGACGGTGCTGGCCTACACCGAGGACGTGTGGAACCAGGTGTTCCAGCAGGCAGGGCAGGACTACGCCGAGCCCCGCCTGGTGCTTTTCCGCGATGGCGTGCAGTCGGGTTGCGGGGCCGCTTCGGCCCAGTCGGGACCATTTTACTGCCCGGCCGACCAGCAGGTCTATATCGACCTTTCGTTCTACGATGAACTGCAGCAGCGCTTTGGTGCTCCCGGCGACTTTGCCATGGCCTACGTGATCTCCCACGAGGTAGGCCACCACATACAAACCCTCATGGGCACCTCGGAAAAGATGGCCCGCCTGCGCAGCCAGGTGAGCCAGGAGGAGTACAACCAGTACTCGGTGCGCATGGAACTGCAGGCCGACTTCCTGGCAGGCGTGTGGGCCCACTACATGAAAGGCAAGACCATCAACGGCCATCCGGTGCTGGAAGAAGGTGACATCGAAGAAGCCCTCAATGCTGCCGAGGCCATCGGCGATGACCGCCTGCAGCGGCAGTCCACGGGCTACGTCAACCCTGAATCGTTCACCCACGGCACCTCGGCACAACGGGTGCGCTGGTTCCGCAAGGGCTACGAGACCGGTGACCTGAACCAGGGGGATACGTTTAATACGCCGAACCTGTAGAGAAGAGCTGCGAGTTGAGAGCTACGAGCTGCGAGACAGAAATAAATTAAGGCTTAAAGATCCACGGTCTTTAAGCCCTTTCTTTTGTTTTCTATTCATTCAGTCCCTGTGTTAAGTAATATGTACTGTAACACTCACTTCAGGAAGTCTTTTAAAGTTTGCAGCTTTCTTCCGCTCTTCCTGGCTTGCTTTACTTCTTTAAGACCATCCTGAATGTTTTGGAGAACATCCAATTTATTCTGAAGCTTTTGGTAATTGGCATTCGAATCTTCCCACACTTGGATAGGTACCAGCACTGCAACTCTCCGGCCTTTATCATCAACAATATATTTAAGTACTCCAGACATGTGTGTTGTTTATTATAAAATTTAGACATGAGGGGTAAGAGAATTGCTAATCCGGTATCACCACCTTCTCACCCAAAAACTTCGGATCTTCTCCAAGGAGGTAATCCACGAACACCTTCACCCTGGCCAGCTTCTCGCGGCTCTGTACCCGCGCGCCCTGCTCGCGGTTCACATCCCGTGCATTAAAGCCTACGGCATGGATGCCTTCGCGCCCCGCAATGTAGATGGCCCGCTCGTTGTGGAACTTCTGGGAAATAACGGTCACCGAGTCCTGGCCGAAGATCTCGCGCAGGCGGACCATGGAATCAAAGGTGCGGAAGCCGGCATAGTCGAGGAAGATGCGCGAGGAGTCCACACCCGCCCTCATAAGATCGTCCCTCATCTCCTGCGGCTCGTTGTACTGTCTGGTGCTGTTGTCGCCGGAGGCGATGATGTACTTTACCTTGCCCGCCTTCGCCAGCTGCGCGGCGGCCTGTATGCGGTAGTGGTAATAGGGATTGATGCCCCCGCCTGCCATATACTTGGTGGTGCCGAGCAGCAGGCCCACCTTGTGGTAGGGCACCCGGTGCACATCGGTGTACAACTTGCCCTCAGCGCTATGCTTGATGGTTTTATAGCAAAAATAGATGGTGGCAATTACACCTGCCACCGTCAGCAATACCAGCAATAAAAAGATTCGTAGTCGCCTCATTTGTACGGTTATGGCTTTGAAGCATTAAGAAACTGTGCCACATCTTCGGTCCACTGCTCTTTGTATTTCGTAAGATAGTTCTCGTGCCCCGCTTCCGGGTAGGTGACCAGCTTTTTAGGCCCCGCCAGGTGATTGAAGATTTCTTCCGTCTCTTCGCGCTTTACCCGTTCGTCCTTTTCGCCCCAGAGCAGGAGGGTGGGGGTGGTGATAGACCTGGCGTAGTCTGCCGGGTCGTGGGCAAAGGCATTGAAGCCGTTCAGCGCCCCGCCCCAGAACACCAGCACCTGCGCCAGCGGGAACGAAGGAGCGCCCATCATGGCGAAGCGGTTCTTTACGGTTTGCAGCATCGTGCTGAAGGGGCACTCCAGTACCAGGGCGCGCACCGGCAGGGGCTGGTCATCCATGGCCTTCATCACTGCCGCGGCGCCCATCGAAGTGCCGAACAGGATGATGTTCTTTACTCCTCGTTGCTGCAGGTAGTCCACGCAGGTCTTCACCTGCTCCGCCTCCTTGTAGCCGATGGTGGTCTGCACACCTTCCGATCCTCCGGCCCCCATGAAGTCCACCAGCAGGGTGTTGTAGCCCAACTGGTAAAACACTTCCGCCTTGTCGAGCATCCCCGACTTCTCGCCGCCATAGCCGTGGAAGAGGGCCACCGTGCCTTTGGCGGAGTCGCGCGCGATATACCAGCACTCGATGGCTTTGTTGCTCTGCAGCCGCACCACCTCGTAAGGGCGTGCAGGTTTTGCCTTGTTCTTCGGCCGCGGCATGTCGGCGCCGGTGAGCACCAGGCCCAGCTTCTCGCCGGTGGAAAGGCCGTAGGCGTTCTCGATCTTGCGGGTGGCCGCCGCATCAAAGTGCGTCAGCTTCCAGGCATGAAAGAGGGTCACGCCGTTCAGCACCACGAAGACCAGCAGCAGGAGCCACAGCAGCCGCTTGTATGTTCTTTTCTTCTGCTTCATGTAGGAAAGGTGGCCCGGTAGGGGCCTGGTGTAAAGTAAGAAAATTTGTCGCGCATTAAGGTAGATGAAGCCATCAACCGTTGCCTGGGGCACGCATAGAATACTCAGGATTATGCTGCCTATACAACGCGCCCGTAGTTTTATTTCTTCTCCAGCACCATGCGGTAGTGGTCTATGATATCCTGCTCGAAACACTTCTTATTGGCGCAGGTACGGTACACCGAAAGCTTATTCCGGAACTCCTTGTTGAGGATAAAGGAAGGCAGAAGGCTCAGGTAGAGGGCATACTTGCGCAACGAGAAGCGGCGCAGCCGCCGGCGCCACTGGTTGGTGGTTTCAATATAATCGAGGCGGCCGCTGCTGCTGTTCACCAGGTGGAACCAGGGGGCGGCCGTATGCAGGATCATTTCGGAGCCGTAGGGCAGCCAGGAGCCGGGAAAGTGGGCCGACATCAGGGCCATCAGGTAGGCTGGGGAGTCTTTGGGTGCATTGGGGTCCGCAGCATCAGCTTCGCCCCAGTTCTTGCCAAACACCATGGTTTGCAGGTAAAAGCGGCTTCCCGGTTTCAGCAGGCTATGCACGGCCTGGAAAAACGAGCGGTAGATGGCTTCCTGCTTTCCCTGCCGGTACTCTTCCGGCGAGCAAAAGTGCTCGAACGCGCCCACCGATACAATGGCATCGAAGAGGCCGTAGTCCTCGGGCGTCACCGTGCGCACGTCTTTGAGGTGCACCTCCAGCCCGTTTTTGCGGCAGGCTGCGTGCTGTCCATCGGAGAGGGTGAGACCGATGCCAGTGGCACCCAGTTCCTTAATATAGTTAAGGAAAGGTCCCCAGCCGCACCCCATATCCAGCACCCGGCTCCCCTTGCGGATGTGCAGTTGGCTGGCCATGAACTCGTGCTTGGCCCGCTGGGCTTCTTCGAGGCTGAGGCTAAAGTTGCCGTTGTAGCGGGCGCCGCTGAAGTCGGCCGTCTCGCCCATGCTCAGGCGAAAGATCCGGTCCATGGTCGTGTAGGTAAAGTCGAGGTCCTGTTTGCTGGCCATAGTAGAGGTAGTTACGTGATCAGATAGCGGGTACTACAACGTTCACAGGATACGGAAGCGGGAACGGTTCTTCCCTCAGCCCACCTTTTGCATCGGTGTGATCCCTTTGGTGGCCACGGGGCTCGCCCTCTTTCGCCAGGGCTTGATGCGGATGATGGCTTCGGCCACTAACAGGTTGGGCACCCAGCACAGCCAGGCAATGAGGGGATAGGCGTCGTAGAACGACAGCTTAAAGCCTGCCGTAAACAACGGGAGCCAGAGCCTGAGCGTGACGGCGGCAAAGCAGAGTGCGTAGCTGCGGATCATCCACTCCCGGTGCTCGATGGGCGCGCGCTTGCGAATGAGGTCATAAGCCTTCCAGGTGGTGCCCAGCCATAGCGTAGCCAGCATGCCAAAGCCGAGGGAGGACACCAGTCCGCCCGTGGCGTAAAAGGCAATGTAGAGTCCCGCCAGCCCGCTCCCCATCACCGCCGCTACGTAGATCTTGCCCAGCGTGCGGTGCAGGGGGAGGTGCCGCGCCCGGAAGCGGGGCATAAACTGCGACCAGCCGGTCAGCAGGGCCACGCCGCCCAGGGAAATATGGGAGTAAAAGAAGGCTTGCCAAGTCCTGTTCTGCAACAGCGCCGCCGTTTTGGTGCCCAGCAGGCCGCCCCTCATGTCGAACAGGAGGTAGGCGAGCGGGTAAAGGCCCACACTCACCGCCAGGAAGATATAGAGGGCCCAGGCTGCTTTTTTGCTCATAACCGGCAGTTTGGTGACGGAAAGGAAGGATTGCCGTATCAAAGTTAGGCTTTTGGCAAGTGCCGGACTGCCGGCTAATGGGATTGGGTAAAGGAGTCACCGGGTCACGCCCAGCCCCCGTCCGACTGTTTGTTCGGGCGGGAAGGGGTGTTGAATCCAAAGGTCCCCATGTCTTTTACGGCCAGGAAACCTAATCCTGACGCCCAGGTGACGCCCTGGTAAAGCTATGGTTGTTCCGGGGTTGTTCCGAGGTTGTTCCGGGGTTCTTCCGGGGTTGTTCCGACATAGATACGGTCGGAACAACCCCGGAACAAGGTCAGTACAACCCCGGCGCAAGGCCGGCAGAACCAGGTAATAAGAGCGGCGTATCCTTACTTTCCCTATGGAGTCAGGGACCCTTTGCCTGCCTGATAGCTAAAAGCTGTCAGCCGGCAGCTCTCTTTAACGATTCCTTCAAAAAATCTGGACCGTTGCCCCGCCGGGTATGTATTTTCCACTTACCTTTGCGGTCCTTTCACAAAAACCGACGGGTGTGGTGACCTGTAGGTAAGAACTGAAATCAATCCCGTTCTCCCGGGAGCATTTAGTAAACGTGAAAAAACAGAATAAAAGATGAAACGTACATTTCAACCGCACCGCAGACGTCGTAAGACCGTACATGGCTTCCGTAAGCGTATGCAAACCGCTAACGGCCGCAAAGTATTGGCCAGCCGCCGTGCTAAGGGACGTAAGAAATTGACTATCAGCGACGAAAAGAGACTGAAGTAATATCGATTCGTACAACCTTATTCAGCCCCGGAGTAGTCCGGGGCTTTTTGTTATTTTACACAAAACCGGCACTATCAGGCAGTTTACCCTCCATAAGCACGAGCGGCTCAAAAAGCAGCGCTACATCGACCAGTTGTTCCAGGGCGGGAAGTCGTTTTCGACCTTCCCCCTGCGGGTGTACTGGACGCTGAACCCCTCTCCGGCCCCGGAGCCGGGGGGCGAGAAGGAGAGCGTGCTGCAGTTTGGCGCCGGGGCCAGCAAGCGCAACTTTAAGCGGGCGGTCGACCGCAACCGCATCAAGCGGCTGCTGCGCGAGGCCTACCGCACCCAGAAGCTGCCCCTGCTGCACCTGCTGCAGGAGAGCGGCCAGGGGTATTTAAAGCTGTTTGTCCTGTATACGGGAAGGGAGCTGCCTGAGTATCAAGTGATTATGGAGAAGGTGGGGGCGGCGCTGCAGCGGATTGAAAAGGAATTAGGGATTAGGAATTAGGGAGAGAACGGATATGGTCCTGTCAAGGTTAAGTGGGGAAGTGAAGTTGGGAGGTCGTTAACGGAAGACTATAAGAGTCCTGGAGAGTTTTGCAGACTGGAATTAAAAGCAGGCAAAGAAGAAGAGCATGTGGAACGATTTGAAATATATACTGGCGCTGCCGTTTATTTTACTGATCCGGTTTTACCAGCTGGTCATCTCGCCGTGGCTGGGGCCGCAGTGCCGCTACACGCCCACCTGCAGCCAGTACGGGCTGGAGGCGTTTAAGAAGTACGGCCTGTTCAAGGGCTTCTGGCTGACGGTGAAGCGCATCAGCCGCTGCCATCCCTGGGGCGGACATGGGCATGACCCGGTACCGTGAGGAAAGCTGGGAGCTGCTAGCTACGAGCTGCGAGCCAGTTAGAAGTCATAAAGTCAATAAGTCATTAGGTCATTGAGCCTACAGAAAAAGAAAAAGCCCTGCAGATGCGGGGCTTTTTAATGACTCATTGACCTTCCCGATAGCTATCGGGAGACCCAATGACTTATTTGCTTGCGTTATCGAAGTGCTCGGAGATCTTGTTCCAGTTGAACACGTTCCAGATGTTGGTCAGGTACTCCGGGCGGCGGTTCTGGTACTTCAGGTAGTAGGCGTGCTCCCATACGTCGATGCCGAGGATGGGTACGCCTTTTACTTCGGCCACGTCCATCAGGGGGTTGTCCTGGTTGGGGGTGGAAGTTACTTCCAGCTTGCCGTCGCGCACAATGAGCCAGGCCCAGCCCGAGCCAAAGCGGGTAGTACCGGCCGTGTTTACTTTTTCCTTAAAGGCGTCAAACGAACCGAAAGTGCTGTTGAGCGCCTCGGCCAGGCGACCGGTAGGCTGACCGCCGGCGTTAGGGGCCAGGATCTCCCAGAAGAAGGTGTGGTTCCAGTGGCCGCCACCGTTGTTGCGTACGGCGGGAGAGATGGAGCCCGCATTACGGATGAGCTCTTCAAGGCTCTTGTTTTCGTGCTCAGTGCCGGCAATGGCCTTGTTCAGGTTATCGACGTAGGCCTGGTGGTGTTTGCCGTGGTGGATCTGCATGGTTTGCGTGTCGATATGGGGTTCCAATGCTTCGGGAGCATACGGTAATGGGGGGAGGGTGAATGCCATAACAATTGTAGATTTTAGATTTACGATTAATGATTTATACTAGTCTGTCGTTTCCTTAGGAAGCACAAATTTATTAAGTACGCGCCGAATACGCGCCGCTGTTTTGAATTGTTTGTGCGCCGCCTTACCCTGATGATGAAGGTTATCCCTGCAAAAGCAGCGTAAAAGCTTCACAACCTGTCTTATAATGGTGTAACTTCCTGCACGAACTGTATACGATTTACTAACATAACGAAACACAAACCAAGACACATGAGACAAATTGCACTCCTCGTGGCAATGGTTGTATGGCTATTGCCTCAACTTTCCTATGCACAACAACGAACGGTCAGCGGCACGGTCACCGATGCCAATGGCGCCCCGCTACCCTTAGTATCCGTAGTGGAGAAAGGGGGCCGAACCGGCACGACCACCAATGACCAGGGCCAGTTTTCTCTCACCCTTACCACCGCCCGCCCTGTATTGGTTTTTTCCTACGCCGGCCTGCAAAACCAGGAGGTGGCGGTAGGGAATAGCACCACCATAAATGTTTCGATGCGCTCCGATGGCGGCACGATGTCGGAAGTGGTGGTGACCGCGCTGGGTATCCGGAGGGAGAAAAAAGTGCTGGGCTACTCGACCCAGGAAGTAAAGGTCGAAGAGATCACCCAAACGCGCCAGCCCAACCTGGTGAACGCCCTGCAGGGCAGGGCTACCGGGGTGCAGATCAATGCCACCGGTGGTGCGCCGGGACAGGGAGCCCGCATTATCATGCGGGGGATCAACTCGCTGGATCCTTCGCGCGGTTTCCAGCCTCTGTTTATCGTGGACGGTATTCCCATCGACAACTCTACCGACCTGCCGGCCAACTCGAGCCATGTATTGAGAGGAATGACCAACCGTGCTGCCGATATTAACCCCGACGATATTGAGTCGATCAACATCCTGAAGGGAGGTGCAGCTACGGCCCTTTACGGCTTACGCGCGGCCAATGGGGCCGTGGTGATCACCACCCGCTCGGGCCGTGCCGGAAGGGTACGCGCCTCGGTGACCAGTACCTATGGTATCGAGGAAGTAAACAAGTTTCCCGAAGTGCAAAAGATGTTCACCCAGGGCTATTACAGTTCTACGACCTTCAAGCCCGAGTACGATCCCAAAAGTTTCTGGCCTTCCTGGGGACCCTCGGTGGCCGAAGCCCGCGCTATCGATCCCTCGCATCCCGCCGAACTGTTCAACAACTATGAGCGGGGCTACCAGCAGGGCAGCTTCTTCCGCAACACCGTGAACCTTTCGGGTGGTTCGGAGGTGGCTACCTTTGCCGCTTCGCTGTCGCAATACGATCACGAAGGCGTGCTGCCTTTCAGTGATTATAAAAACTATTCGGGTAAGATCAACGGCGAGATCAAGGCATCCAGCAAGTTCCGCATCGGGGCGTCGGCCAACTTTATCAACTCGGGGGGCTACCGCGTGAATGCCGACCGCTACAACGAGCAGCTGTCCTACTGGGCACCCCGCTGGGACGTGATGGATTATGAGAATCCCGACGGCACCATGAAGTACTACGGTACGGATAACGACAACCCGGTGTACATTGCCAGCCGGCGCCGCTTTAAGGACGATGTCAACCGCATCATAGGGAACGTGAACTTCACCTACAGCCCCCTGTCGTGGCTGGACTTTACGTACCGTGCCGGTGGTGACGTGATCAGCGATGTGCGTACGGAAACAGCTCCAGGTCCCAGAGGGGTTGCCGGTGAGTTTTACCCTTCCTCCGACTTCAGGAACTATGACCGTACCCGCGGCTTTGGTGGCTTTATTGAAGAATACCGTGGGAACAAACGCATCCTGAACTCTACGGCTATTATCGGTATCAACAAAGATTTTTCGGAGAACCTGAGCTCCTCGCTGAAACTGGGGCATGATGTGTATGACACCCGCTCGAAATATGTATACGTAATTGGCGACACCCTGTCGGATCCCAATTTCTTTAACTTGAACAATGCCCGCCGTATACAGGCCAATAACTACCGGCAGGACTACCGCATCGTGGGGGCTTTTGCCGACTGGACCCTGGGGTGGAAAGAGTTCCTGTTCCTGACCCTTACGGCCAGAAATGACTGGACTTCGACACTGCCGAAAGAAAACCGCTCGTTCTTCTATCCTTCGGCCTCGGTGAGCTACCTCCTGTCGGAACATATGGAAGCACCCGACTGGATGAGCTATGTGAAGCTGAGGGCTTCGGCCGCCCGTATTGGTAAGGACGCCCTGCCGTATGCATTCTCCACCGGCTTTGTGCCCCTGGTACCTGCATTCGGTGGCGGCCTCACACTGTCAGACCGTTCAGGTGATGCGAACCTGAAGCCGGAGTTCACCGATTCGTACGAAGGGGGTGCCGACCTGCGCTTCCTGCGCAACCGCATAGGCCTGGAGTTCACTTACTACAACAATACCAGTAAAGACCTGATCATTCCTGTGGCTGTGACCACCTCTACCGGTCTGAACGAGATCTACCTGAATGCCGGTACTATCCGCAACAAGGGTATTGAACTGAGTGTTAACGGCTCACCCTTCCAGCAACAGGACTTTAGCTGGGATATCCGGGTAAACTATACGCGCAACCGCAACCGGGTGATCGATATTTATCCCGGCCTCACCGAGGTGCCCATCACGTCGCAGTTTGGCTACCTGAGCTCGGGCGTGACCGAGAAGTTCATTCCCGGCATGCCGGTAGGCGCCCTGTTTGGTCGCAGCAATGCCCGCTATTATGGTGGCGATAAGGAAGATGCCCTGCACATCGACTACAGCCGCCCGATGCTGATTGGCTCCAATGGATTCCCGGTGATCAATACAAAGCAGATGTACCTGGGTAAGACCCAGCCCGACTGGATCGGCAGTATTTACAACGACATCCGTTTCAAGCAGTTTGGCCTGTCGTTCCTCTTCGATGCCCAGCAAGGTATCCAGAAGTACAACCAGATGGCCAACTTCATGTCGGCTTTTGGTATTGCACCCTACACGGTGAACCGTACGGAGACCACCGTGTTTGAAGGTGTTACCGCCAATGGACAGCCGAATACCAAAGTGGTGTACCTCGGCCAGGGGAAAGGTCCCGATGGCGTAGATTACGGCAACGGGTTTTACCGAAATGTGCACCGCGGTGTGTCGGAGAACTTTATTGAAGATGCCTCTTTTGTAAAGCTGCGCAACGTAACACTGTCGTATAACCTGCCGGCAGGGCTGTTGAACCGCACCAAGGTAATCACCGGTGCGTCGATTGCCCTTACAGGCAACAACCTGTGGCTGAGTACGGATTACTCGGGTTTTGATCCGGAGTCCAGCTCTATGGGTTCCGGCTCTGTATCGGGTGGCTTTGCCGGCTTTACCTATCCTGCCACGCGCAGCTATATGGCCACTTTAAACCTGTCATTCTAAACGCACACCAATGAAAAAGCTTTTTCTATATACATTCACTTTCCTGGCTGTCGTTCTGGCCAGTTGCGACAAATACCTGGACGTCAATACCAATCCCAACCTGGTATACAATCCGCCCATCAACAGCCTGCTGGTGACCAGTACCTACCAAACGGGACTGAACGTGCAGCGGATGGGCAACATCACTTCGTACTATGTGCAACACCTGGCTTCATCAAATGCAGGAAGCGACCGGGATACCTATAAAGAAGAGGACCTGTCGGGTACCTGGACAGCCCACTACAACGTGATGACCGACATACGGCAGATGATGCAACAGGCCGAGCAGCGGCAGGCTACCGAGCACCTCGGTGTAGCCAAAGTGCTGATGGCGCTGAACCTGAACATGCTGATCAACATGTTTGGTGATGTGCCTTATTCGCAGGCTTTCGTGGGCCAGGCAGAACTGACTCCTGCTTTTGATAGCCAGCAAGCCCTGCACGATACGACGGTGCGGCTGATCAACGAAGCCATTGCCGAGTTCAATAAACCGGCCCCCAGTATCCGGCTGGATGCCAGCAGCGACCTGATCCACAAGGGAAGCGTAGTAGCGTGGAAAAAGACGGCCTATGCCTTGAAAGCCCGCTTCCTGAACCAGCTTTCCAAAACCAATAAATACAATCCTACTGAGATCCTGGCAGCAGTGGCCAGCGCCTACACTTCCAATGCCGATAATGCTACGCTGACCACTTTCCAGGGCAACAGTCCCTGGAACCAGGTGGCCCGCAACAACGCCAACCTGTTGCTGGATGGCTGGCTGAGCGAGCAGTTCGTGGACGCGTTGGATGGCACTTCGTTCGGCACCGTGGATCCACGCCTGGCCCTGATCACGAACCTTACCCGCTCTGGAGATTACCGCGGTACGCCGAATGGACGGGGAAGGATTGGTACCGGTACGAACAACGAAGAATCGGTGCTGACCACTACGGGATTTTATTCAAAATCGGGCGCTCCGCTGTGGCTGGTAACTTATGCGGAAGTGAAGTTCATTGAAGCGGAAGCGGCTTTCCGCAGCAATGATAAGCCCAAAGCCTATGCCGCTTACCTGGCCGGTATTCAGGCACATATGGATTTGATGGGGGTGGCTGCAGCTGCACGCGATGCCTATATCGGCAGCCCCACCGTGTCGGTAGGTGCCAGTGCTCTGACTTTAGCGCATATTTTCAAAGAGAAATACGTGGCGATGTTTCTGCACCCGGAAGCCTGGGTGGATGCCCGCCGCTTCGATTACCAGTACAAGGACTTTGGCTTGCCGGTAGGTGCCGCCTTTAACGAGTTTATCCGCCGCTCGGCTTACCCGGTGGTAGAGAATAGCCGTAATGGGGCCAACGTGCCGGAGGTGACGATGACCACAAGGTTATGGTGGGACCAGTAGAGAGAAGCTGTTGGCTATTAGCTTCTAGCTGCTAGTCGAGTCAACAAGTCGTTAAGTCAAAAGGAAATCCCGCATTACTGCGGGATTTTTTTATTTGCGGCGGAGGGCAAAGAAGTCTTTCATCAGCTGGCTGCACTCGTCGCGGAGCACGCCGTATTCCACTACTGTTTTGGGGTGGAAGGGAGACAGGGCCGGGTCGATGCGGGTGTAGCCGTTTTTGGGATCGGAAGCGCCGTAGACGATGCGGCCGATCTTGCTCCAGTACAGGGCACCGGCACACATCACGCAGGGCTCCACCGTCACGTACAGGGTGGCGTCGGGCAGGTACTTGCTGCCCAGGTAATTGAAGGCCGAGGTGAGGGCGATGATCTCGGCATGGGCCGTGCAGTCGTTGAGCTTTTCCACCTGGTTATAGCCGCGGGCGATGATCTTGCCGTTTTGTACAATGACGGCGCCCACGGGCACTTCTTCGTCTTCAAAGGCCCGTTGCGCCTGCACGAGGGCCTGCTTCATAAAGTGTTCGTCGTTCATTGGACAAAGAAAAGGAATTAGGAATTAGGAGGGTTCCAAATGACTCAATGACCTACTGACCCAATGACCCTGCTATGGACTATCGGCTTCCCTCAGTAACTTTAAAAAAACGACTGGAATGGAAAAAATTGAGTTGCAGGAGCTGGCCAACCGGCTCTTTATGTATACCGATGCGCAGGACTGGAAAGGGCTGGAGGAGGAAGTGTTTGCCGGGGAACTGTGGTTCGATATGCGCAGTGCCGGCGGTGGGGAGCCAAGGACCATGACCGCCCGCGACATTTGCGCGCTATGGGAAGAGGGGTTTAAAGACCTCGACAGCGTGCACCACCAGGCAGGCCATTACCTGGTGGATATTTCCGGCGAAGAAGCCACCATCTTTGGCTACGCAGTGGCGCTGCATTACAAGGGGGCGGCCACGCAGGGGAAGACACGCACCTTTGTAGGCAGCTATGACCTCAAAGCCGTTCGCGGGCCGCTGGGCTGGCGCCTGGCGTCCTTTAAATATAACCTGAAGTTTATCGACGGCAATGCCGCCCTGCTCTAGAAGACCCGGCTGGTCCTGGCCCGTGCCGGACGCAAGAGTCTTTCGGCCCGGCGCTGCTCGATGAGAAACTCGCTGCCAAAGGAGAGCTTCCCCGCGGCCGGTGAGTTTTCATCAATCACCCGCCAGAAGGGAGTGATCTCCTCCAGGGGGGTGCCGTTTTCGTAGGCTTCGTGAGCCGCTTCGGCTACTATGCGCACGAACATACCCGTGGTGAGCGGGCAGGTTACTTCGGCCCCGTTTTCCAGGGCAAGGTCGCGGCGCAGTACGTCCATCGTTACGTTGGTGCCTTTGGGGATCTGCCGGATGTAGTGATCCACCATCAGAGGAGAGGGGATAAGCATAAGCTGGCCGGCTTTGATGCCGGCGAAATCCTTATCCGCTTTTTTTACCTGGGGTTGGTCGTGGCCGGTAAGTTTATCCTGCCACGTTTTACGGTAGTACATACACATAACAAGCAAGTTTATGTCTGGCTGGAACTTCCCCAAGTTAACGGCACGGCTGTTTATAGAAAACTAACAAAAACCATGGAAGTACCTGACCGTGGTCATAGAATAAAAAAGTGAAAAAGGCCATATTGGGATATGCTTAAGGGACTGGAAAACCAAACATACCTGATTGCTTATATCATCTCCAATGTGGCAGCGCTGGTGCTGCTTTACTGTGCCAGTGCGTGGCCCCGCATCGGGCGGTTGCTGTTCCTGTTGCTGTTTGGGTGGGCCAGCTGGACCAATTGGGGTACCGCCCTGCGCACCCCCGAAGTTTACCTGGACTATGC
>DASWYM010000291.1:0-13549 GCA_036404975.1 Chitinophagaceae bacterium | reverse complement strand
CAGGGCCGACAGCACGTCATTGGAGGGAACCATATAGGCCGTGCGGCGGGTACCGCCATCGGGCTCGTTATGAAAGAAGGCGCGCGAAGCCACCACCTTGTACTGCCCCACTATAGAGCGGGGACGCTGGGCCTGCCCGCTGTCGTTGCTCGCCGTCGGGGGCTCATTGCTACTGCCCTTCACCAGGGTCAGGACTGCCACAAGGGCTGCAATCAGCAGCAACAGGATCAGCCAGGCGGGAAAGCGAAACCCCTTTCGCTTGGGAGGCGGATCTGTGTACACCGTCCGCTGCACCGCCGTAGGCTTGGGTGCCGAAGCCCGCAGCCGCTGGAGCTCCTGCTTGTTGGAGCGGTCGGCTTCCTGGTACTGGGCGAGCAACTGCTGCAGCTGGTCCTTATCGCGCCGGAGGCGGGTATTCTCGGCCTGCAGGGCGGCCAGCTGGTCGCCGCTCTTTTCGATCTTGCTGGCCGAAAGAGAGCTGTTCAGGACAATATAGTCATGCAGTTGTATACCGTTGGCAAAGCGGTTCTCGAACCTCTTTTCCAGGCAGCGGTAGATCATGCTGACCAGCCAATCGGGCACCTGCATCTCGTGCTCCTTTTTGGCTTCGGGCCACGACTCCGGCATGTTTTGCCGGCGCAGGGCCAGCAGGTCGGGAGGGGCCGTTTCCATATGCGCGAGCCGCACCGCATTACGGGCGCTTTCGCCCCCCCCCTGTAAAGGGAAGGGCACCACGCCTGCCAGCAACTCGAATAGAATGACCCCAAAGCTGTACACATCGGTCTGGAACAGCATGACCCCTTCGTTCTGCTCGGGAGCCATGAACTCAATGGCTCCTGCATGGCGCAAAGAAGTGCGGCGCTGCTCATCGCTCATGGCCGCCAGGCCAAAGTCAAGCAGCACATAGTTGCCGGTATGAAGGTTGAACTTTACGTTGTTGCTTTTAATATCGCCGTGCTTCACGTCCACCTTATGGCAGTGGGCCAGGGCACAGGACAATTGATCGGCCACCTTGGTAGCTTCCTTGAGGGTAAAGATGGGATCGTGGGGTGGCTTGAGGAGTTCTTCGAGTTCAGGCCCTTCGATGAACTCCATTTCGATAAAAGGAAAGGCTCCGGTTTCAGTAATGCCGGAGCTCAGGATCTTTACCACGTTGGGATTAGGCACCTGGTTTACTTTCTTGAGCTTTTCCACCTCGTTCTGGAAGTCGCGGAAATGCTTGTCCTCGGGGTTTTCGCTAAAGATGGGCGTAGGCAGCAGCTTGACTGCCGAAATGATCTCGCCGGTGCGACGGGCTTTGTACACCGATCCCTGGCCGCCCGTACGCAGGGCTCCCATGTTCTCTAATCCTTCCGCTATTGTAAAGACTCTCGCCATGTATGCTTATTCGCTTTGATCTTGCTTATAGGAAAACTCCAGTAATGCTGATTCCCCGAGAATGATCTGGTCGCCCTCCTGCAGGGGATGGCCGATATTCGTGGCCTGGAGCTTGACGGGGGTACCATCCACCGAGCGCACTTTTACTTTATTACGGGGAGGCACGCCACCTTCATCGGCAAAGATCAGGAAGCAGCCGTTCTCGTCACTCCACTCGATGTGGGCGTGCTGACGGGAGATGTATTTGTTGGCGTCGTGTTCGCCGCCAGGAAAGGCAATGGTGTTGATGCGGTAAAAGCCGTCTCCTGCCTGCACTTTCTTTTCCCGCCCGATCCACACCTTACCACCGGTGGAAGTGAGGGTATATACTTCCTTTTCCGCAGCGCCGTTGAGAACGCGGATAAAGGCCGTGGTAAGGGCCTGCACCACTGCCTGCTTGCGGGTAGAGAAGAACAGGGCGGCATCGGTATCCTTTGCCTTCACGGCATCGGGGGGTGCGACGTCCGTAAACAACACTTCCAGGTTCCAGCCCTCGGGCAAATCGATGGCATAGTCGTCGGAGATCTTCTGCACCTCCTCGCGGAAGCGTCCTTCTTCCTCCAGGTATACGGCCGCCTCGTAGAGGTGCTTTTCGTCCGCAGACGGAGTCAGGTAGAGTTGCATGCCGCGGATACGGCCACCTTCGCCGCCTTCGGCTTTTTGCAGTTGTTCCTTTATAAAAAGCAGCAGGCTGTCGCGGATGCCCTTGACATCGTTAGGACGCTCTTCCTTTTTTGGTTTAAACAGATCGAACATGGTTGTGTTTACTTCGGTTCTTTTGATTCTATGAATATACTATTCTATCGGCTCTGCAACATTGGTTCCAGAAGGCCGCGGTGTTGATTTAACAGTTTGCGCAGGCGCAGGGCTTTCAAATCCTTTGATATAGCCGCGCTCCAGCAGCTTTGGAATGACGTGCTCTCCGGCCATCTGCACCGCTACGCTGGAGCCCTTGACGCCCTCTACACGCACGCACACTACGATATGGCCCTGCCCGTTTGCCTTAGGCGCAAAGAACGTGTACCAGCCATCGTTGATGCGCCGCCCTTTTACGATACGCTCCGGCGTCCCGGTCTTACCGGCCACCTTGATACCCAGCTTAGCCACCTTGTTGGCACTTTGCTGTTTCATATAGTAAGTGAGGTTTTCGGCGTACGTTGGTTGCTTTGCAATGGCCACGCCTTCTCCAACTCCCAACACAGAATCGGAGATCTGCAGCACATAGCGGTTGGGCATCAGCACCCCTCCATTGGCTATACCGGCCGACAGGCGGGCTACCGAAGCCGGGGTGGCAATCAGTTCTCCCTGTCCCCAGGCCATACCCGACACCCCGCGTCCGCGGGTTTTCCGAATGTTGTTGGGATCGTAGGAACGCAGGCTCTGGAACTCGGTGCGGCGCCACAGGTTGCGCCATTTGCTTTCCCGGTCTATGGTAGTACCTTGGCGGCTGTAGAAGTAACCGCCAACACCCCGCAGGAACATACCGGTTTGCATGTAAAGGGTTGCCATCTCTTCCTGTAAACGCTCCTCGTTGGCCAATCGTATAAAGTAGACGTTATTCGATTTTACGATGGCACGCTCCATGTCGATGGTGCCGGTTTCATCGGGCTCGTCGCTGCGCACACGGATCAGGTCTCCCTGGCGCACGAGGAAGGAGCGCTGGGCAGCGGCCTCACCCATCTTATTGAAGGCCGCAAGCGCTGTCAGGATCTTAGCCGTGGAACCCGGCTGGGTAGGATAGGTAAAGCCCAGGTCACTGTTGGACACCCACACCGGCAGCCTCGCCTGTTCGGCAAAAGGCAGGGTAAGCAGGTCCCAGTCGTTCACCGGGGGCAATGGATACATGGCCGAGGCCAGCACATCCCCGGTCTGGTCCTCCATGATCACCACCGAAATACGCTTGTCCTGCAGGGAGTCGTCCAGCGCAAAGGAGTTCTGAATACTGGTCTGCAGCGCGGCATCCATGGAGAGGCGCACGTCGCGGTTGCGCTTTTTGAACTCTTCCACTTCCTGGCTGTTGATGCCGGCCAGTAGCAGGTTGGCCAGGGCACCGTAGTCGCGCTTCACCACCGTCATATCGGTAGCCGTGGGGGGCAGGAAGCGTTCTTCACGGAAGCGGGTCGCTTCCACATCGAAGTTCACCGCCGGGGAGGGAAAGCCGCGCAGCTCGGCGGCTAGCTCGTACTCGGCAAAGTAGCCGTTGGTACCGCCCATAAACACCCCCGTGTTGGCATCGCCGGTCCAGAAGAACATGTGCTCACCATAGGGATAATAGCGGTCGAGGCGCTTGTGCAGCAGCGCTTCCAGGTTCCGGGGATTCAGGCCACTGCGCACCAGGGAGTCCCGCTGGGCCTGTACCTGCTCTGGCTTGCTGGTACCCAGGATCCTTCCCTGGCGGTCGAACAGGGTACCGGCCTGCAGGCGATTCATCAGGATGGCGATACGCGGGTTGTAACTGAACATGCGGGCACCGCTGCGCTCAGCCACCAGGGCTGGCTGCACTACCCACTCCTTGTTGTTGAACAGGTAGCGCGATACGTTCACCCCCAGGAGCAGCACGCCTACAAAGGCAGCTACCAGCGCCGGTATCAGGTTGCGGTCCTGCTGTTTGGAAATGTACCGCATCTGCACCGGTGAGCCCTGCACACCAGAAGCCGACAGCAGGAAGCCTGCCGCAAGAAGGTTCATGATCAGCGAGGAGCCACCATAGCTCATAAAGGGTAGTGATACCCCCGAGAGCGGTAGCGCCCCCGTAGAGCCGCCGGCTATGAGCAGGAACTGTACAAAGGTGCTGATGCCGATGCCGGCACAGAGGTAAAACAGGAAAGGAGTTCCGCTATGGCGCCCGATGATGATGGCCCGGTGCAGGTACACCAGGAAGAGGATAAACACGCAGATGATACCGGCCCAGCCGAACTCTTCGCCAAAGGACGGCAGGATCATATCGGTGTGGGCCTCGGGAATGGTCTTGGCAAAGCCCTCTCCCACGCCTTGGCCGGTAATGCCTCCGCTCGACATGGCCCAGATGGAGTTGGCAATGTGGTCGCCGCCAAATACTTCGTTGTCCCAGGGATCAAGGAAGATGGCTTTACGATCCACCAGGCGCTGCACGGGTCCGGGAAAGAGGTTGTCGAGGAAAGGTATCTGGTCCAGCAGCAGGAAGCCTGCCATCACCACCAGGGTCATCACGGCCGACTCGCTCAGCCCCCTTCGGGTAAAGATGGCGGAGAGCGCCACCGCTACAGCAGCAATACCTGTGGCGATCCACAGGTTCTTGATCAGCCAGATGGCGAGCACATAAAGTACCACCGCTCCCACTGCCTCGGCAAAGTCGCCGCGCGAAAAGGAAAACAGGATGATAAAGGTGAAACAGATCACCATTGCCGGGCCCAGGTCGCCAAGAATAAGAAACAGCAAGATGGAGATCACGATAGCAATCAACGCAAAGGAGAAAAAGGACCACCGCCTTTGCCAGCGGGTATACTCCGAGATGAACCGCTCGTTGGCAGTATAAAAGCCTGCGAGGAAAACCAGCATAATAAACTTTACGATCTCGCTGGGCTGAAAGCCAAAGAGGTTCACCTTTACGCCGCTGCCTTCCGGACCGGTACCAAACACAATGGTCACCAGCAGCAAGGCAAGCGCCAGGGCGGCCCACAGGGAGCCGTTGGCCGTTTTACGGTCGCCTTTAAAGAAGAAGAGGCGGAACAGTCCTGAGTCGGTAGTGAAGCGCCGCAGGTCGAAAAGCAGCAGGATCAACAGGCCCACTATTCCTACAGCGAAGTACCCAAGCGTGCTACGGGCCAGGAAGCGGTCGCGCAGCGGGTCCTGCAGACTCAGTAGAGTAATAAACGAAAAGCCCACCAGCAGCATGACCACCGGCACGATGAGCTGGTCGGTCGTAGCAAAGCGCAGCGACAGGAAGACGTGCAGCAGGAAAAAGGAAGCAAAGAACCCAGCGACAATGATCCAGTACCACCTGGTGTACTCCTCAGGGGTACGCACAATCAGGGAACGCTCCTTTTTCAGGTTATTGAAGTCTTTAGTGGACAGCAACCGGATAGTGTGCGGTGCCTGCACAAAGGAAAAGGAAGTGTTTTCATCCAACACGCCTATTCCCTTCGACGGACCGAACTGGTAGCCAGGCTTAAGGGGCAATACCCTGTAGGCTCTTTTATCGGGCAGGCCCGTGAACGTGACCTTACCATTGGCATCAGTCCGGGCATAGGCGGTGAGCGACTGCAGCTGGCGGTGACCGGCCGAATCCATCATGTACACCTTCCGCACCGTGGAGGTAGCTTCGGTCCTGATACGATCCACTTCCGTCACTTCCGAATCATACACACTGTCGCGGGGCAGCAGCATTTCTACCCGCACGAGCACTCCGGCAACAGGTTCTTCATCCGGGCCTTCTACTACCGTGCTGATATTGTATCGGCCCATGCCTACAGGAGTCGTCGACGGTAGTTGGGGCGGCGTTTTCTGCTCCTGTTCAAAGCGGCTGGAATCCGGCCCTGCGAAGCCCAGTAAGGTACGCGAGAGCTCCACCCTTTTGCGGTATGATTCTCCACCCTGTGCATAAGCCTGCTCGGCATTCACGTTGTACTTGCGCTTATTAAGTTCGCCAATGTTATCAATGGTCTCACTGCCCGACGCCATGCCCTGGGCAATCGTGGCCCGGATAAGTGCGATATCTCTTTTGTCCTCAAAATAGTAGCCCTTCTCCAGCAGTTGACGGATACGCTCGTCGGGGCTTTCGTCGTTAAGGTTTACCATGGTGCCGTCGGCCAGGCGGCCGGGCACTTCTTCAAACTCTTTGGTCAGCACCGAATACAGCTGTACAAAGAGTAGGGCCAGGATAACGGTTATGAGGGCCAGGAATCCGCGCTCCAGCGCTCTTCCTTTTGGTTTGGGAGTTTCTGCCATAGTGGGTGTCTACTTACGGGGTAACGAATCGGGAATAAAGAAAAGCGAATCGCGGGTGCGGCCACTGATATAGCGGTTGTTGGGCAACTGGAACTGGTACAGCACCGGCACCGGGCAGTTGCGGAACTGTACGTTTCTCAGGTGCAGGGTATTGCGGCTGGCAATGATGGCCGTATTAAAGTCCTGCAGCATCATGTTCTCCAGCAACAGGTATTTGCAGGAGGGCCCAACGACAAACACCGGCCCCCTGTAGAGCGAATCACCGGCCAGGATCACCCCGTTGCCGTTGATGTGCAGGGAATCTCTTTCTATAAAAATGGTGTCGCTGATGGGTACTACCGAGCCAACGGCTGCCGTAGAGAGCGAAAACCGGCTGGTGGGTGATCCGTTCATGGCATCCACCAGGCGCTGCTCCTGCGGGTGGCGATCCCGCTGCATGGGCATGATCAGTTCATCGGCCGATGGTTCCTTCCATATATTCCACAACAGCGCCGCTAACAACAGCAAACTAAGCAGCACCAGCGCGATAATGATCGTCCGGTAATTGGTCTGGCGCAGGGGAGCCCGCGCAGGTGCTACAGGCGCGGGCGGGTACTCTTCCTCCCTATAGGGCTCTTCGTTTTTTTTTACAGGTGCCGTCGCTGCTACCGGTCGGGTAGCCTTGAGGCGCTTAGGCTTTTTGGCATTCTCCACCAGCACCACGGTGATGTTGTCCTTACCGCCGGCATTGTTGGCGGCGGCTATCAGCGCCTTGCTCTTTTCTTCCAATGATCCGTCGCCACTGAGGATAGCCGTTATGTACTGGCTGTCGACCAGGTCGGTGAGGCCATCGCTGCATAGGAGCAACAGGTCCCCGGGCAGGAAAGGCGAAGAGCCGGTTTCGATGTAATCGGCCTGCAGGGGCATCTGGGGGTCAAACCCCAGGGCCTTATTGATCTCGTTGCGCTTCGGATGGGTCATAGCCTCCTTTTCGGAGATGCGGCCCGAGTCTTCCAGGAAACCTACGAACGACTGGTCCCTGGTGAGCTTTACCAGCGAGTTGTCGCGGAACAGGTAGAGCCTCGTGTCGCCCACATGCGCGTAGTAGAACTGGTTATTCGAAGAGTCGACCAGGGCCATCGTCAGCACACAGGCCATGCTCTCCCGCTGGGGATTGCTGGAGCGCTCGGTATAGATGCGCTCGTTGGCCATCAGCAGGGCTTCCTTCATGACCTTGATGACATCGCCGCCGCCGCGGTTGAGGTGCTCCAGCACCGTATCGCGCGCTATGGCTGCGGCCACTTCACCACCCTCGTAGCCACCCACGCCGTCAATCACGCAGGCTGCTGTGAAGGCTCCTTTCAACACCTTTTCCGCAATGAATGTATCCTCGTTATTATCCCTGATCCTTCCTACATCGGTAATGCCATAGAAATGTTCAGCCATTGGTATTATGCGTGTTTTTTATATCCCGGAAATGTGCTCCCAGCAGCAGGACACAAACTATCAATAGTGTAATGGTCAGTATGACAGACATGGCTAAGACTTAAAAATATTGATGCCAACAATGCCGTTCAGCACGATACGGGAGTTAATGGGCAACTCGGTCCACGAAGGCGCCTTCGCGTCGCTGCGGGCCACGGTTTTCTCGTTCACCAGGGTCTTCTCCCCAAAAGACGCGAGGTAGAATTTCCCCTCTGCCCTATTATACCGGATACGCAGGTGGGGAGAGTTCACCCATTCCGATGGTATGCGGAAGACATTGGCTTCGTCCCGCGTTTCATCCTTACCCGACACTTCCACTTCTTCGTTGCGCATGATAAACTCCACCTTCTTGCCGGCAAAAGCTTTGTCGGGCAGAATGGTCTCCAGGCGCGCCAGGCTGTTGTCGGTCTTGGCAGGCACCTTGCCGTCGAAGGTCAGATCTTCCTTGTAGGAAATCTCGTAATAGCCCTCGCTGTAAAATGTAAAGCCCGTCAGGATGTCGGGGTTGATATCGTAGGTCTGTGCAATACCGGTCTGCCGCGGGATATAGGTAATCCGCAGGTTCTCCTGCTTCTGCTCGCTGTTGCCCGGCAGCAGCTTGCCGATAAAGCTCATATCACCGCGCCCGTAGTCGGGATGCGACACAAAGCGGAAGACCCACTTGGAGGCCGAAGGCTCCACGGTCTTGCCCGTAGCGCGGTAGCTCTTTAACTGCTCGTAGAACTTCTTGAGCGACTCCTGCACTATCAGGCCAAAGATGCCTTTCTTGTTGTCCATAAACTCCTTGAAGTCCTCGGGATTAAAGCAAATGATGTACTCATGAAAGAAGACCATCCGCTCGGCAAACGATAGCTGGGCGATGGACTCGTTGAACTTTTCCAATATATAGCGGTACACGTCATTGGGAGTCAATGAAGGTACTACGGTGCCGGTAGGCTCCGCTTCTTTTTTCAATAGCCAGTCGTGCAGTCCTATACGCTGCCAGAAGGAAGGTTTGGGTTTCATGCTTTGGGTGTTCACCGATAAATTTAGTTTAATTCAGTCGATAATATCTAACGCGCAACCGGGCGGCTTATTGAACGGCCGTGTAAAGCGGCTGTTAAACTTATCCCTGAAGGGCACGGCTGCAGGGTGGCATAGGGGCAAACCTTGTACCACCTTTTTGACCTCCTGCCGGTAGAAAACCAGGGAGTGCGCAGGGATGCGCCCCTATGCCAATCGTCCAGACATCCCTTGTGAAACCGGTGATCGCGGCCAGGGTTTCTAAAGATGGCAGGAGGAGTTGCTGACCAAGCTCCTTCCTTGAGCCTGATCTTTCTCAGCTTGGGTGCCTCCAAAAAAGCTATTATCTTGCCGCCGCCACCTATGCTGATAGAAGTAACCGACCAAAGAAGTGAACAGGCCTTCCTGGACCTGCCCCGGAAACTGTACCGGCATGACCCGGCGTGGATCTGCCCGCTGGACAACGATATCCGGGCGATTTTCGACCCTGCCAGGAACTCCTTCTATTCCCATGGGAAATGCACCCGCTGGCTGATGGTGAACGAAAAGGAAGAACCTATCGGCCGCATCGCTGCCTTCATCAACCACAAGAAAACGATCCAGGCCAGCGAGCCGGCTGGCGGCGTGGGCTTCTTTGAATCCATAAACGATCCAGTCGTGGCGCATACCCTGTTCAATAAAGGCAGGGATTGGCTCAAAGCCGCGGGCATGCAGGCCATGGACGGCCCGATCAACTTTGGGGAAAACGATAAATACTGGGGGCTGCTGGTGCAGGGATTCACCACGCCGTCTTATGGCATGAACTACAATCCCCCGTATTATAAGGACTTCTTTGAATCCTATGGCTTCGAGAAGGTATTTGACCAGCTGACCAATACGCTGGATGCCACCGTGCCGCTGCCGGAGCGCTTTACCAGGATTGCCGACTGGGTGCTGCGCAAGCCCGGCTACTCCTTCGAGCACTTCTCCTCTGCTAATAAGGAAAAGTACTTCCGCGACTTCCAGCAGGTCTACAACGATGCATGGAGCACCTTCGACCACTTTACGCCCTTGGACATGGCCACCATACGCGAGTCGTTTCGCCAGATGCAGGCCATCATGGATGAACGGATCATCTGGTTTGCCTATAACCAAGGCGAACCCATTGCCTTTATCCTCTGCCTGCCCGACGTCAACCAGGTGCTCGGTCCCCTGAAGGGCAAGCTGCACCTGCTCAACAAGCTGCGCTTCCTGTGGTACCGCCACACCACCACCATCAGCCGCCTGCGCATCATCATTATGGGCTGCACCCGTAAGTTCCGGAATCACGGCATCGAATCCGCTCTTATCCGCTGCCTGCAGCAGGAAGTGCTGCCCCGCCGCACCGTCAGGGAAGTAGAGCTGGCGTGGGTGGGCGACTTCAACCAAAAGATGCTGGCCATCCACGAAGCCACCGGCGCCCGCACCGAGAAAGTGCACCGGACGTATCGCTACCGGTTCAATGGAACGTGAAACGTCAGACGTCAAACGTGAAAGGAGTCCATGGTCCATGGTATATAGTCCATGGCCGTATTCAACAGCAGATAGTGTTCCTCTGTAGCCCATTATTGATTATTGTATTATTCATTATTGCCTTGAAAGTGCAGGTTGCCTACAATCGGAAGGCTCCCTACAGAAGGAGTCCGATAATCAATAATGTAGTAATCAATAATTCTTTTGCGTACAGCGTATTGCTTATAGCGTGCAGCGCTCCCCTTTCACGTTTCACCTTTCACCTCTCCCGTCTCAGCGTGCAGCAACAAGTAAAGGAGGAGAAGCCCCCTTCCCCTCCCCACTTATTAGCAGTTTTCGTTGGTATATAAAGCAGTCCATTCGGCTCACAGGTCGTTTCTCATAGGATCATAAGCCATACATTTAATCGGCCAGTACGAGCTTAAAGACCTTTCCGGCAGCAGCCTGGGGATTGGGCCCGGCAACGCCGGACACCGACAGGTATACCTCGCCTTCCAGGTCTTGTCCAAAGCCCTTGAGGTAATAGCCGATATCACCGGGGCGGTCCACCAGGGTGAGCTCCTGGTACGGCCAGGGGCCCTTACCGGCAGGATTGGCTATCAGCAGTTCGGCGTTGGGTGCGCCCGGCGTTTGCGAGAAGGTGCCGAAGATGTACTTACCCTGGAACTGTGGGATGGAGTGGCCGCGGTACACATTGCCGCCAATGACGGTGGTGGCCCTGGGCGCTACCGGGTTGCGGAAGTTGTTGACCACCATCACCGGGTCGCTCAGCGGGGTGCCCCACGCATCCACATCGGGGCAATCGGCCAGGGGCTGCAGGCTACTGGCCGCATTGAAGCAACTGGTCCCTTCCTTTACGTTCCAGCCGTAGTTGCCGCCCTTCTCGATCACATTGATCTCTTCGTATAATAACTGCCCGGCATCACCAAGGATCAGCCGGCGCGAGCCGCTCATGTCGAAGGAGAAGCGGTAAGGGTTGCGCAGCCCATAGGCATAGATCTCGTCGAGCCCCGGCTTGCCCACAAAGGGGTTGTCCGGGGGAATGCTGTACGGGTTGCCGCTGTTTACATCGATGCGTATAATGCTGCCAAAAAGGTTCTGCTCGATGTCCTGGCCATTGCCGCCGGCGTTCACCGGGTACCAGTCCTCTACGTGGCCCGGGCCTACATCGTTGGCACCGCCGCCGTCGCCCAGCGAGAAATACAGGTAGCCGTCGGCCCCAAAGGCCACCGTACCGCCGTTGTGGTTCCCCTGCGGGTCATCCCATTGCAGAAGCACCCGCTCGGAAGCCGCATCCGCTACGTTGGGGTTAGCAGACACCCGGAACTCGGAGAGTTTGCTCAGGTTATTCCAGAGGGGATTTGGTTGCGTGGCGGTAGGCGGCGGTCCACCAGGACGCCGGGGTGCCTGGTAGTGCACAAAGAACCGCCCGTTGGTGGCAAAGTCGGGGTGAAAGGTAAAGCCGATCAGGCCCCGCTCATCGCCATTGGGGTTCAGGGCGATCATCCGGCTGCGCAGATCCAGGAAAGGCGTGGGCAACAGGTTACCGGCAGCGTCTACAATCCGGATGAGTCCAATCTGGTCGGTAATGAACAGGCGCCCCGAGCCGTCGGGGGCCTCCTCTACGTTCAGGGGCGACACCAGGCCCTCGGCGATCAATGCGATATCCACGGGCTTCAGGTTAGCCGTCATGCGGGCTGATTTGGACTCCACCGCAGGGGCTTCAGAGGAGCTTACCTCTTTTTTACAGCCTTGTAATACCATAAAGAAAACGAGTAGCACGGCACCTACAGGAGCCAGCAAGACCCGGTAGGGAGGCTTGCCTTGAACGTTTAAAACTGGTTGCATATGGTTGGTTTTAATGGTTAAACCAAAGGGTTTAAAAGGACAGCTGGGCGGTTAAAGTAATAAAGGGCACATGCTCAGGGGTGCGGATCAATCTTCCAGGGGCAGGCATCGGTCCTCACAGGTACAGGCGAACGGACAAAAAAGGCAACAGCACCCAAGTGGAGAGCAGGTGGGCGGGTACGGAAGAATCCGGTGTGCATTCAGAAGTAAATACGGCCATCCGGTAAAGAGGTTGGCTGGGCAGAGAAAATCGGGAGCTGCCTACCGGCGCGCAGGAATTCAGATCCCCGGTTCGAAAAGAGATAATCCTTACCAGGAAGAAGAGCTGCGGCTCCTTTCTTCTTTGTCGCAAACACCCCTTGATGGGTGTTTTTTACATGATTAAGAACTACTTTCCGCCCCTTCTCATCCGGGGTTGACCAGTATCCGACCAGTATCAAACCAGTATCTGACCAGTATATAACCAGTATCTATATAGATACTGATGGAATACTGGTTGGATACCGGTCAGACAGGGAATATCGAGGGTTAATGGGTGAAGGGCCCCCTTTTAGCCCTTCCGTTTCAATGAATGCCGGCAACTTTAGGGGTGCCCGGCTCTTCCACTATATCCTACCGACCAAGAGCGAAACAATTATCTTTGTCCGCTCAAGAATTTAACGACGCATGACGATTTCCTATAATTGGCTGAGTGACTACCTGCCCGTACAGATCGAACCCGAACGCCTTTCGCGCATCCTGACCTCTATTGGCCTGGAAGTGGAGAAGATGGAAACCTTTGAAGAAGTAAAGGGCGGCCTTAAAGGCCTGCTGATTGGCGAGGTGCTCGAGGCGCAAAAACACCCCAATGCCGATAAACTCACCCTGACCAAGGTAAACGTGGGCGCGGCCGAACCCCTGCAGATTGTGTGCGGTGCCCCCAACGTGGCTGCTGGCCAGCGAGTGGTGGTGGCTACGGTAGGCACTACCATTTACCCCACTGCGGGTGAGCCGCTGACTATGAAGGTGGCCAAGATCCGTGGGGTGGAAAGCTACGGGATGATCTGTGCAGAGGACGAGATCGGGCTGGGTGACTCGCATGCGGGCATCCTGGTGCTGCCTCACACCGCTCCCATCGGCGCCCGGGCTGAGGACTACTTCAAGCCTTACAGCGATATTATTTACGAGATTGGCCTGACCCCCAACCGAATGGACGCTATGAGCCATTGGGGTGTGGCCCGCGACGTGTGCGCCTACCTGTCGCACCACGACAAGCGCGAGGTGAAGCCGGTGATCCCCAACCTCCCATTTAAGGTCGACAACCACAGCCTGCCAATAGAAGTAAAAGTAGAAGCTACCGAGGCCTGCCCCCGCTATTCGGGTGTGTGCCTGGCCGGCATCGAAGTAAAGGAATCGCCCAAAT
>DASWYM010000290.1:0-3415 GCA_036404975.1 Chitinophagaceae bacterium | reverse complement strand
TTATATTTGGATTTATTCTTGTTGTAATTATCCTACATGGCAATACTGAAATTCAGAGCATATTTTGAAGAAGACGATAGTATCTACAGGGACATTGCGGTCCGTCATACGCAGACCTTTCACGATCTGCACCTGGGTATCCTGAAAGCTTTTGAGTTCGACCAGAAGCACAGCGCCACGTTTTACCGCAGCAACGATAACTGGCAGCGGGGCCGGGAAATATCGCTGGAGAAGTATGATAAGCAATACAAAGCCGCTCCGCTGCTGATGAAGGATACCTCCATTGGTTCGGAGATCAGGGATCCCAATCAAAAGTTCATTTATGTGTACGACTTCGGAAAGAATTGGACTTTCCTGGTGGAACTGATCAATGTATCAAAAGAAGAAAACCCTAAGCTGAGCTACCCGGCAACCATCCGGGCCGAGGGCATTGCCCCCAGCCAGTACGGCACCAAGAGCCTGTTGGGCGAGCGCTTTGCCGATGTGGAAGAGAAGTATGACCTCACCAAAGGCGCGGAAGGCTTTGGCGAAGAGGGCGACGACGTGGGTGAAAGCGATGACGAAATCGGAACGGGCCTGGACAGTGGAGAAGGCGCTGAGGGCGAAGAATATTAGTCATTATCAACCTGATTTATATAACTCCGCTCTACTGGCGGAGTTTTTCTTTTATTTGAGTATGCAAAGCGGAAAGATTGTTGTTGTTATCGCCGGGCCTACAGCTGTAGGAAAAACAGCTGTGGCTATAGATCTGGCGCAGGAATGGGGCACCGAGATCATTTCGGCCGATAGCCGGCAGTGCTACCGGGAGTTGAATATTGGTGTGGCGCGTCCCTCGCCCGCAGAGTTGGCTACCGTACCTCACCACTTCATTGCCTCGCATTCCATACACCAGAAGGTGACGGCGGCTACCTTTGAACAATATGCCCTGGAAAAAGCCGATGAACTCTTCGGCAAAAAAGACATATTGGTTATGGTGGGCGGCACGGGCCTGTATATAAAGACATTTTGTGAGGGTATGGACGAATTGCCCGATGTGCCTGAAGCGGTCCGCAATGACCTTACGGAGCAATATTTCCAGTATGGGCTGAACTGGTTACAGGAGGAGGTGAAGAAAGCGGACCCGGGATTTTACGCCGTGGGCGAGATACAAAACCCGCAGCGGCTGATGCGGGCGCTGGAAGTGGTAAAGGCAACGGGCCATTCTATACTGCACTACAGGAAAGGGGTCAAGGCTGTTCGTCCGTTCCGGGTGATCAAGGTGGCACTGGCATTGTCAAAGGAAGAATTGCACCAGCGGATCAATACCCGGGTAGAGCAGATGATGGAGCATGGATTGGTGGAAGAGGTGCGTTCGCTGATCCCTTACCAGCACCTGAATGCCCTGCAAACTGTTGGCTATAAAGAACTGTTCGAATACTTCAATGGGCTGACACCATTAAATGAGTCCATTGAGGCGATCAAAAAGAACACCCGCCAGTATGCCAAGCGGCAGATGACCTGGTTCCGCAAAGACCCGGGATACGTATGGTTTGCTCCCGGCGAGGGGATCAAAATAAAAGAGCACCTCGCGGGTGCTCTTCGGGGATTATAGGGAAGTTCTGGTGTCAGAATTTAAAGCCCAGTGTCATCAGCACATTCCCCGCCGAGGTATTGACCTTAGCTACGGGGTAAGAGATGTCCTGCAGGCGATAGGGGGCGTGAATGTCCCGGTTCAGCGAATGAACATAAGTCAGGTCGATGAACATACCTTTGTTGCGGTAGCCCAGTCCACCCGAGAGGTTCACTTTGCGTCCTTTTCCCCCATTGATGTCTTTATAGGGGTTTCCGTAATAAGCGGCACCGGCCCGTACCATCACCGTGGTGAATTTCAGTTCACCACCAACACGAAAGTTGAAGGCTGGCTTATAGGCTTTGTCAATAGCATCGTTCAGATCGTCCAGGTAGGCCTCGGTGTCTGTATCGAAGCCTTCCTCTTCATTCTGCTGGAAAGAAGATGCTTTATAGTTGACGTACTCGACGTCGGCTGTGATAAAGCCTTTTTGTCTTGTAATGTCTTCGATCTCATGCAGTACATAGGAAAGAGAGCCGATCAGGCGGTAGGGCGTGATGAGGGAGTACTTAAACTCGTGCTCCGCCCCGGTGATGTCGCTGAGCGACTGGTACCACGGTTCACTGGCGCCGTCTTCTACTGCAGCCGTTACCGTTGCATTGAAATTATCAGTCAGGGTATAGTACGTGGGAGAGTGGGCGGCCAGGCCGATACGCCAGGACTCAGAAGGCTTCACAATCACACCAGCCTTAAGGTTGATACCGGCACCGGTGGTGCGGAGAGTTTCCTCCACGGTGGCAAAGTCAAACTGGTTGCCCGGATTATCTGTAGCATCAGCTTCGGTAAAGGAGGCTGTGCGTTCATAATTCAGGATCGGAATGCCGAAGGTTCCGCCGACCATGATCTTGTCGTTAAAGTTGGCAGCACCGCCTATGGCGAATTCGTAGATGCCCCCTTTGTTTTTAAGTGTTTGTTCCTGCAGCAACCCCCCGGAGGAAAGGAGATTGGCCGAGCGGCTTTGAAAGTCATAGTTGCCGGGAGAGCCACCACCTACCGTATCGATCCAAAGAGTGTTTACGGCAAGGCTGGTGCCGAAAGGAAAGTCGGAGGCCACCCGGTCATCCCTTATATCTGCATTGCGTATTTCATCCAGGTATTTCTGTGAGTAAGAGCTTTGAGTATTTAAGCCGCGGTACATCACCTCGCTTTTAAAATCGGCCGTGGTATTAAAGCCCATGCTGAAGGCCACATTGCGTACTTTGCGACCCTGCCCCCCCGAGCCGGCCACAAAGGCCGTGGTTCCGAGCGTAAACTTCTCGTCGCTGTCCTGGGACTTCCGGTCCAGGAACGATGCCTTGTTTTTTCCAAAGCGGTAAGAGGGGGAAAGCACAAAATCGCCGGTTTTATAGAACGCCAGTCCGGCTGGGTTGACGTATAGAGCGGTAGGATCTCCACCGAGGGAGCCCATAGCTCCGCCGATGGCCTGGTGGCGAGCGGTGCCGCTGGGTACGGTCCAGGAAAAACGTAGGGCATCGGCCGGCTCCTGGGCGTGAGCCAACAGGGCCGGGCAAACGAAGCCGACTATATATAGAACTCTTTTCATAAAGGGTTTTTTGTGGTGCACTTTTGCTTTGAGTACCGGCATAAAGAGCCACCCGGCATGCCGGCAGGTCTTTGTGCAGGACGGTTCTTCATCGAATGCTTAGTATAACACTTAGAATCTCCTTACCGGAGCCTTGCCGCCGCTACCGCTGCTGCCCGAGCCGGAAGAAGAACTGCCCGAGCTGCTGTTGGAGGAGCTGGAAGAACTGGAGGAAGAAGGTTTGCTGTACGACGGGCTTTCCGAAGAGCCGCTATACGTACGGC
>DASWYM010000289.1:0-6135 GCA_036404975.1 Chitinophagaceae bacterium | reverse complement strand
CACCCTTCCTGATGTGCATTTAACCCCATGCTTTTACTACTCGCCAGTAGAGCAGTCTTCGCCAGCACCACCAGGTTGCCAAAGAAGCCTGGCTACTTACCTGAAGGGCCATTTCCTTCATCTAAAAAGGCAGGTTACGTTACCGATACAGTATAGAGAAAGCATAGTAACCCTATAGTAACAGTATATTTAGGCTGCCCCTCAGCCCGGCCTGGGCGACCTCTCGGCCGCCTCTCAGCCGCCCCTTATACAGGCGGCCGGGAGGCGGCCGGGATCCGGCCGAGATGCGGTTGTGAGGCGGGGTAGAGATACTGTTACTATAGCGTTACTATACTGTTACTATGCTGTTACCCCGGAGTAAGGCTGCAGCAATTGCGTGGAAGGCTTGGGCCCTGAGGCAAGGTGTGCCTTTAGGTTCAGGAAGGCAGTATTCCGCTATAGTTCCTCCAATACGGCTATTGGGATTTCCATTCCTTCCAGGAAATTGCAAAGCGCATAAGAACTTATATAGACAATTGACCCTAATTATGTCTTTGAGTACAACAAACCTCTTTACACTAAAAAATAAAGCCTTGCACGTGCAAGGCTTTATTTAGCTGTAATACAGTCGCTCCCTTTATCCCGACACATCAACCGAGCGCAACAGCTCCAGCTCGTGCATGTCTTCGGGCGATAAGGTAATGGAAACCGCCTTTACATTCTCCTCCAGGTGCGCCACCTTGGAAGTACCCGGAATAAGCAGGATGTTGTTGGAGTGGTGCAGCAGCCAGCTGAGCGCCACCTGGTGGGCCGTAGCCTTATACTTCTCTCCTATCCTCTTCAGGGTCGCCACGGCATGCACATTGCCGGCGTTGAGCGGGTACCAGGGAATGAACGCTATGTTCTGCTCTTTGCAATAGTCCAGCACGGCTTCCCACTTGCGGTTGTCCACGCTGTACATGTTTTGTACCGACACCACCTGGATGTACTCCTGCGCCTTTCTGACCTGCTCCACGCTCACTTCCGACAGCCCGATGTGCTTCACAAGCCCGTCCTCCTGCACCATCTGCAGGAACTCCAGGGTATGCTCAAAGGGCACTTCCGGGTCCACCCGGTGCAACTGGTACAGCTGGATCTGGTCCAGCTTTAAACGCTCCAGGCTACCCTGTAGCGCTTCGCGTAAATGCTTGGGATGTGCATTGATGGGCCACTGGTTGGGACCGGTACGCAGCAGCCCTCCCTTGGTGCCGATCACCAGGTCCTCTGGGTAAGGATACAGCGCTTCGGCAATCAGCTCTTCCGAAACGTTTGGTCCGTAGCTATCCGCCGTATCAATAAAGTTGATGCCCAGCTCCACGGTCCTTTTCAATACCCGGAGGCTCTCTTCCCGGTCCCTGGGCGGGCCCCATATCCCTTCTCCCGTAATGCGCATAGCGCCATAGCCCATGCGGTTCACCGTAAGGTCACCACCAATAGCGAAGGTGGAAACATAGTTGTTTGTCTGCTCCATATCCGATCTGATTTTTATGAATGATTCCGATTCTATTCTTTCTTAGCCGGCTATAAGAACAACCACCACTTTGCCTCTTGTCTTTCCTGTTTCGATCTGCGCGTGTGCGCGGGCTATGTCCTCGAAGGTAAAGTGGTGACTGATGAAGGGTTTTAAACTGCCGGCCTGCAATAGTTCCGCCAGGCGGGCCATATCCGCCCCACTGGAATGTACCAGGTAGTTCTT
Source organism: Chitinophagaceae bacterium (assembly GCA_036404975.1). GTDB lineage: Bacteria > Bacteroidota > Bacteroidia > Chitinophagales > Chitinophagaceae > Flavisolibacter. The sequence goes on along the minus strand of DASWYM010000289.1, from coordinate 4,421 downwards.
CGCCACCACCTTCCGCTCTTCCGCCTCAGGCTTCAGGTGGTCTTTTACGCCGCCCACAATAGAGACCAGCGTACCACCCGGGCGTAAGACCTGTAAGGAGTGCGCTGTGGTTTCGCCACCAATGGGGTCCAGCACAATGTCTACATCCTTCAGCTCTTCGTAGAACTTCTTCGCTCTATAATCAATGTGCCGGTCGATACCCAACTCTTCCAGGAAGCGGGCATTGGCCTCCGAGGCAGTACCGCTCACCCGGGCGCCCGCATGTTTTGCCAGTTGCACGGCAAAATGGCCCACGCCCCCTGCAGCGGCATGCACCAGTACATGCTGCCCCTTAACCAGCCCGGCCTGCTCAAACAGCACCTGCCACGCGGTGAGGGCGGCCAGCGTGGTAGCGGCCGCCTGGGCATGTGTTATATTGGAAGGCTTCAGGGCCAGGTGTGCCGCAGGAGCTGCCACGTATTCGGCATAAGCCCTGCCATGGCCGGGAAAGTTCACCATGCCGAAGACCGCATCGCCTTTCCTAAACTCCTTCACGTCGCTACCCACTGCCGTCACCACCCCCGAGATGTCCCAGCCCAGGATCACGGGCGGCTGCTCTTTCAAGGAAGCGTAGAGCGCTCCGCCCTTACGTGTCTTTATATCTACAGGATTGATGCTGAGGGCGTGCACCTGCACCAACACCTCATCACTCTTTGGCCGGGGCGTTTCCACTTCCTGCACCTGCAGGTTTTCCGCTCCGCCCTGTTCCGTTAATACAATTGCTTTCATTTGTTTGCTGCGTTGATTTTGTCTCCATGAGGGCCTCAATGATCAAGCCTCTTTTAAGAAGAGCTGTTCTTTGGCAGGCCACTTTTAGCAGCCTGCATTGTTCCAGTAAGCATAACATGCAATTATCAATCCTTAAGGAATTGCAGAGCCTCGTAACCGGTAAAGGAAAGTGGTAAAGAATAAATGATGGCGCAGGTGCTTCTTTAGGGCAGTATACAGCGCTCCCTACGATAATGACCCATCAATAAAAAAGCACGCTCCACTGCCTTTTAAACTCTTCCATTGGCTGGAGCTGCAGCACCCCCTCTTTGTCCTGCAGTTGCTGGTTTGAGTCTACGCTATCGGCTATCCCGCACCAGGGCTCTATGCAAACAAAGTCGGCACCGGGAGCCGCCCACAGCCCCAGGTAGGAGAAGCCGGGAAAGGAGAACCGCAGGCCGTGCGGCGTTTTCTCCGACGAGAGTTCTACCCACTGCGACTGTAGCCCTTTCAGCACCAGGGCGTCTTTGCTGAACAGGCTCTTTGTGATGGGAAGTACCGCCGTTCCCTGCAGCAGCGGCCGGGGTTCCTTTTCTATCAGCCCGTCTTTGCTGATGGGCCATCGGCCGGCCTTCTCTTCTTTTTCAAAGACGAGGTGGTAGTCTTCGTATCGGGTGCCTTCCACCAGGGGTACTTTGAAAGCCGGATGGCCACCCACGGAAAAGAACAAGGGGCTCTCTCCTTTATTCTGCACATGGTAGGCAACTGACAGTTCCTCTCCTTTAATGGTATAAACAATCGAGAAAGTAAACGTAAAGGGATAAACGGCCAGGGTATCCTCGTTGCTTTGAATGGATAAGGTAATGGAGTCACTACTCTGCTGCGACACGGTAAATACCTGGTCGCGGGCAAAGCCATGACGGCCCAGGTGATAGGCCTGCCCCTCGTAGTAATAGGTATTCTCTTTGAGCGTTCCGACTATGGGGAACAGTACCGGGGAGGTCTTGGCCCAAAAGGCAGGGTCGCCGTTCCACATGTATTCCAGGTCCAGGTCCTTGCGGACAATACTTTTCAGTTCGGCACCCTTTGGATCGATCGTAATCTTTAACCTGTCGTTTTCAATCTGGAACATACAGCGAAATTAAGCCCCGAGTAGAGACTACAGACATTCATTTCATCAAGATGGCAGCCAGACTACGAATGAAGATATCATCACAAAAAAGCACGTAACCTTATCGCGACCCACAAGCGCTATACTAATCAGGAAGAAACCAAGCGGTTTAACGTCCGCAGGTTATTTTCCGCATCGCCCATGGTATTGTTGAAATAGACATAAACCAGCTTTCCTTTTGCCATCAGGGCTTTGATCTTCTCACTGGTGATCCATAATTCTTCTTCTGAATAACTGCCCCGGTATTTTCCGCCAGGCCCATGAAAGCGCATATAAATCACCGGGTCCAGTACTTCCCGGTCGGGTGTAGGACAGGAAGGAAAGTCATGCATGACCAGGGTAACTCCGTATTGCTGCAAGAAGTTGTAGGTTGCGTCACTGTACCATGCCCTGTTTCTAAACTCCAATGCCAGCTTCCACTCTCCATCAGGATCAGCCTCTTTTAGTTGCCCAATCAGGACTTCCACTTCATCGAGCTGATCGTGCTTTACAGAGGGCGGGAACTGGATGAGCACGCACCCCTTCTTGCTGCCGATATGCCCGACTGTATGCAGGAATGCCGCTACCTCACCGCTGTTATAAGAAAGCCCTTTACTGTGGGTAATGGTTTTGGACAGTTTAAACGTAAAGCGGAAATGAGCAGGTACGCTTTCTCCCCATTTGCGGACGGTGGAGGCTTGGGGAAGTTTGTAAAAAGTACTGTTGATTTCAATGCTGTTAAACAGGGAAGCATAATAAGTCAACCGGGATGCACCTTTATATTCCGCAGGATATTGGGCTTGCGTAAGGGACAAGGCCAATCCACTGGTCCCGGAAAAAAAGAGCCTGTCTTGTTCCTTCATCATCGGTTAAAAATAACTAAACCAGCGTACCATTTGCGGCTTGCCTGATTATGCCATGAAACAAATGTGTAAGCGCTACTGCTTATTCTTTTCAAAAAGAAATCTGGTGAAGAATACTGATCTCTATAGAGACCAAAGTCGAACCGGTGGCCTTTCCGAAAACCTTTGGGTCTCTTGCCGGTTAACCAATTCCCTAAAACAAAAAAGGCCCGCATTGCTGCGAACCTTTAAAGCGTGGAGGCGACCGGACAAATGTCGAACCAACTCTTAGAAGATTTAAAAAGACTAGCATCACTAAACCATTGATATTCAGAATCATATATTAACTACTGCCCAAGTGTTGCACCGCCAGAGGCTCTCTTTGCAGTACTGCTTCCACCCGGTCAAAGAACAGCTCTTCTTTATTAATAGTATACATCCATAATAATGGCACGCCGAATTATGCTTTTTGTTCCAACCCTCCTACATTTCGCTCAAACCAATAAATGATGACCATGTATCAAGCACCAGAACCCTTCAAACGCTGCCAGAACCCCCACTGTACCCGGATGTTTGCTCCCCGATCAAACAAACTGTTCTGCTCTACTCGCTGTAAAAACAAATACCACAACGACCGCAACCGCGATCCCCAAAACCCCCAGGTTCAGAAAATCAAAAGACTCAAAGCCAACGAAGACATCCTGGCGCGCATCGCCCTGAGAATGGATCTGGACCAGGTCCCTAAAGCAATTCTGAAGTACGAGGGATATGACTTTAACTGCATTACCAGCCAAACCACCAATGCGGCCACCAAAGCACCGGTGCATTGGATCTATGGGCTGGGAATTGAAAAAAACAAGGATGGCAACACCTATACCATCCATTTAGCGCCCTAAGACCCACAGCACGGGGTACGAACCCATAAATGAACAAGCAGGTGGCACCCTTACCTGCTTACTCATTTATGGGCGCCCTATTCCCCCTTCTCTAACCTATTAGCAGAAGCCCCATCCTCCCAATACATATTAATTTTTATACAATATGTAGTGCATGCAATGGTTATTTTTGAAAACAACTTTTTACCTGAAGATTCATATCGGCTGAAGAACACTAGATTCAAACAGCTTTTTGGGCGCCGTAGAAAACCGTTTTTAATCGTTTAAAAACGGTTTAAAGCTGTTTAAGCGAGGGTATTACCTCTTTAAAGTCCTTTGGTACATTCCTTTACCCGTCAAAAAGTCTGTTAAGTACCTAGAAAAGGAATCAAAAGAGCAAAGGAGTGGCAACAGGCTTTCTGTCGGCCGAGCCCTTTTAGCTCTGATTATTCCCTTTGGCAGCGCTTGCCTCTTTTCTTTTCTCCTGCCTGAGTTCCTTTTCAAAATAGCTTAAGAGGATACAGCGATACCAAATTGCTTTGTTTGGTCCTTTAAAACAAAGTAGCGATCAAGGGGGCTGGTCCTTTCTCTCTCTTTAAACCATTTTCTTTTCTTTACCCGTTTAAGGGTAGTATGTACATTTTAGGCAAGGGCGGTGCATCACCCCCTTTTCATCCAGCAGCCCCCCCTCAAAATCAGAGCCGTATAACCCCAAAGGCGGTACCCTAAAACAAAGATCCCCTTAACAAAAGGGTACAAAAGCGCTTTTCCTAAAATCTGCTCCGTTGAAAGAAAACGCGGGCTCTT